>NZ_JBHUSG010000011.1:96842-229091 GCF_042673745.1 Kitasatospora sp. NPDC057015 | reverse complement strand
TCATCATGGTGCTGCTCTTCCTCAAGGTCAGCCGCTGGAACGAGGGAGACAACTGATGACCCACCCCACCACCACCGACACCGCAAACACCGGCAACGGCACCGCAGACACCGGCACCCTCGCGAAGAGCCCCACCAAGGCCACCCGCACCCCCACCGGCACCGCCGGCACCGCAACCACCAGGCCCCGCAGGACGATCCGCCCCCGCACCCTGGTCATCACCGCCGTCGCCTGGCTACTCGCCGCACTCTTCCTCATCCCCTACCTGGAGATGATCGTCACCGCCCTGCGGCCCGCCGACGAACTCCGCGACGCCGGCTACCTCCCCAGCCACTTCGCATGGTCCAACCTCATCAAGGTCTGGACCGACTCCACCCTCGGCGGCAACCTCCGCGTCACCCTCCTCGTCGCCGCCGGCTCCACCCTCCTCGTCCTCCTCGTCGCCCTCCCCGCCGCCTACTACACCGCCCGCATCAAATACCGCGGCCGCACCCTCTTCCTCCTCCTCGTCCTCGTCACCCAGATGTTCCAACCCACCTCCCTCCTCGTCGGCCTCTACCGCGAGTTCTTCCAGTTCGGCATGCTCAACTCCGTCTGGACCCTCATCATCTGCAACGCCGCCTTCAACCTCGCCTTCGCCATCTGGATCCTCACCGCCTACATCTCCTCCATCCCCGTCGAACTGGAGGAAGCAGCCCAGATCGACGGCCTCGGACGACTCGGCGCCCTCCGCCGCGTCACCATCCCCCTCGCCATGCCCGGCATCGTCACCGCCCTGATCTTCACCTTCATCTCGGCCTGGAACGAATTCGTCATGGGCCTACGCCTCACCACCGTCCCCGAAAGCCAACCCCTCACCGTCGGCATCAACAACTTCATCGGCAACTACACCGTCCAGTGGAACTACCTCTTCGCCGGATCCGTCGTCGCCATCCTCCCCGTCATCGTCCTGTTCGCCTTCATCGAACGACAGGTCGTCTCCGGCCTCACCGCCGGATCCGTCAAGTAGCACCGACACCCGCCGGCCCCACCCGCGTACGGGCAGGTTGCCCCTGCCCGCCGCGGCCGGCTCACGCCTGCGCGCGCGACTGCCGCCGGACGGCGCCCGAGCGAGTTCCTCAGCAACCGCCGCGAGCCGGAGCGGAGTTCGCGCGCAGGGCAGGCGTGCGCGGTGCGCCCGCGAGGGAGGCGTACGAGAGACCGTGCGCGGTGCGCGTGCGGGGCGTCCGGGTCGGGCCCGCATCGAGGCCGAGCCGCAACTCCCGGGATTGAACGCCCGGTTGAGGTGCGTACCGCCACCGACCCATCCCACGTGCGCTGTTCTGCGTGAATGACGGCCTCTTCAGGCACCGTCACGCAGTCCTTCGCGATGACCGTCACTCGATCCATGCGGTCGACGGCATTGTCACGACCCGGTCATCTGCGCTATATCTGCACCATCAATGCTCAGTTCTGCCGACCAAGGGGTCCTAGTGCGCAAAACTTTGCACCACCGCCGTCGAATCCAGCATCGCGGCGCCACCCTCGTCCTCGCCGCCGCCCTCGCCGTGGGCGGCGTCACGGCCGGCCCGGCGCTCAGCACGCCCGCGGCCGCCGCCACCACCTCGGTGGGCGCGGTCACCGCCTTCGCCGCCAACGGCGCCGTCTACACGCTCGGCGCGGGCGCCGCGAAGGCCCGGGTCAGCTTCGTCACCGACCAGGTCTTCCGGATCGAACTCGCCCCGACCGGGACCTTCACCGATCCCACCGGTACCGACATCGTGCTGCCGCAGGGCCCCGCGCCCACCAGCAGTTGGCGCGACGCCGGCGACCGCTACGAGCTCTCGACCGCCTCGCTCACCCTGCGCGCCTACAAGTCCGCCCTGCGCTTCGCCCTGTACCGGGCCGACGGCAGCAAGGTCTGGGAGGAGAGCGCCCCGCTCTCCTGGGACGGCAAGGCCACCACCCAGACCCTGGCCCGCGGCTCCGCCGAGCAGTTCTTCGGCACCGGTGAGCAGAACGGCTCCTTCACCTACCGGGACCGCACCGTCCAGGTCGGCGTCGACGGCAACTGGAACGAGGGCGGCCACCCCAACTCCGTCCCGTTCTACCTCTCCACGGCCGGCTACGGCGTCTACCGCAACACCTACGCGCCCGGCACCTACGCCTTCACCAGCCCCGTGAAGGCCACCGAGCAGGAGATGCGCTTCGACGCGTACTACTTCGCCGGGCCGGGCCCCAAGGACGTCATCGGCCAGTACACCGCACTGACCGGCAAGCCCTTCCTGCCGCCCGTCTACGGTCTGGAGATGGGCGATTCGGACTGTTACCTGCACAACGCCAACCGGGGCGAACGGCACACCCTGGACGCCCTGAAGGTCGCCGACGACTACGTCGCCAACGACATGCCCAACGGCTGGATGCTGGTCAACGACGGCTACGGCTGCGGCTACGAGAACCTCGCCCAGACCGCCCAGGGCCTCCAGCAGCGCGGGATGCAGCTCGGCCTGTGGACCGAGAACGGGCTCAGCCAGTTGGCCGACCAGGTCCGGGCCGGCCAGCGGGTGGCCAAGCTCGACGTCGCCTGGGTCGGCGGCGGCTACAAGTTCGCCCTGGACGGCTGCAAGGACGCCTACCAGGGCATCGAGGCCAACAGCACCGCCCGCGGCTTCACCTGGGCCCCCGAGAGCTGGTCCGGCGCGCAGCGCTGCGGCGTGCAGTGGAGCGGTGACCAGTCCGGGAGTTGGGACTACATCCGCTGGCAGATCCCGACCTACGCGGGCGCCACGATGTCCGGGATGGCGTACAACACCGGTGACGTGGACGGCATCTTCGGCGGCAGCGCCAAGACCTACACCCGCGACCTGCAGTGGAAGTCCTTCCTCCCGGCCGTCATGTCGATGGACGGCTGGGCACCGAGCGACAAGCAGCCGTACAAGTACGGCGAGCCGTACACCTCGATCAACCGCAAGTACCTCAAGCTCAAGGAATCGCTGCTGCCGTACATGTACAGCTACGCCGCCGAGGCCGGCCGTACCGGCGTCGGCCCGGTCCGCCCGCTGGCCCTGGAGTACCCCGACGACCCGGTGACGGCCACCGACGCGGTGAAGTACGAATTCCTCAGCGGCCAGGACTTCCTGGTGGCGCCGGTCTACGCCGACACCTCGGTACGCGACGGGATCTACCTCCCCAAGGGCACCTGGGTGGACTACTGGACCGGTCGCAGCTACCAGGGCCCGACCACCGTGAACGGCTACAGCGCACCCCTCGACACCCTGCCGCTGTTCGTCAAGGCCGGTGCCGCGGTGCCGATGTGGCCCGGCATCAGCTCCTATCAGGACCGCACCGCCGACTCACCGCTCGCCTGGGACGTCTACCCGCAGGGCCGCAGCTCCTTCGCCCTGTACGAGGACGACGGCGTCACCCGCGAGCACCGGGCCGGGCGATCGGCCCAGCAGACGGCCGTGGTGGACGCGCCGACCACCGGCGCCGGCCTGGTCCGGATCGACGTCTCCGCCAGCGTCGGCGACTTCACCGGCAAACAGGCCTCCCGGCCGTACCTGTTCACCGTGCACAGCACCACCGCGCCCGGCACCGTGAGCCTGGGCGGGCGCCAACTCCCGCACCTGAGCACCAAGTCGGCCTTCGATGCGGCCACCGAGGGCTGGTGGTACGACAGTTCCGACCGCAGTGGCGTGATCCAGGTGAAGACGGCCGCACTCAGCACGGCCACCGCGTTCCAGCTCGTGCTCGACGGTGCGAGCGCGGTCGGCGGCAGTGCCACCCAGCCCGGGCCGACCACCGACAGCTGGGCGAGCGACCTGCCGTGGACCTCCTCGGTGAACGGCTGGGGCCCGGCGGAACGCGACCGCAGCAACGGCGAGCAGGGCGCGGCCGACGGGCACGCCCTCACCCTCAACGGCACCACCTACGCCAAGGGCATCGGTGTGCACGCGGACTCCGACATCGCCGTGCAGACCGGCGGCCACTGCTCCTCGTTCACCGCCACGGTCGGCGTCGACGACGAGATCAACGGCTACGGCGACGTGGTCCTCTCCGTGGTCGCGGACGGCGTGACGCTCTGGACCTCGCCCACCCTCACCTGGCAGACACCGCCGCTGGCGGTGGACGTCCCGCTCGGCAGCGCCCGGGACGTCCACCTGAAGGCCACCGTGGTGGGCACCAAGACCGGCGACCACGCCGACTGGGGGGCCGCCCGCTTCCACTGCGCCTGAGCGGTTCCGGGACGCTCCGGGCCCGTCCGGGCCGCCTCGGGAGGGCATCGGGGCGGCCCGCGGACGCGGCCGGCGGAGAACCTGGTCGGCCGGAGCGGTTTCATGCCGTAGTGTTCTACCTACCGACGCGGGGTGGAGCAGCTCGGTAGCTCGCTGGGCTCATAACCCAGAGGTCGCAGGTTCAAATCCTGTCCCCGCTACTGCGAAGTAGTAGAAGTACGCGAAAGGCCCGGTGCAGCTGCACCGGGCCTTTCGCGCGTCGCGCCTTCTTCGGCCGTGTCGCAGTCGCGCTGCCCGCGGGTGGCCGCCATGTCGGTCGGGCGATGCCGGGAAGTGCCCGTACCGGGAAGTGCCGGTGCCAGGAATTGTCGGTGCCGGGAAGTGCCGATGCCTGAGGAAGTGCTAGGCGGCGCGATGCTGGGGGCAGGCGCAGGGCGGCCAGTAGCCGCTCGCCAGCGGGGCGGGGTTCACCGGCGTGTACTCGGCCGGCGACTCCTGCTGACCCGTCGGCTGCCCGTTCGCGTCCACCCGGTACGTCCTGATCCACATCCTGCCGGTCGCCCGGTCGGACTCCTCCGACGTCGCGCTGCTGGCGGATACGCCAGCGTCAGTGCTGGTGATCATGGGGCTCTCCTTTGGCCGGCCAATCTGTTCGTTCAATAAACAAACAGGCGATTCAGGGCCTGCCGTGCATCGACTCCCCCGAAGGTAAGCCAACACCCGGCGGTTTCGGAAGCGAACCGACAGCAATGCTTCGACTTATGAACAGAAAACCTGCCGATTCTCGCTCTTTGACTACAGGTAGCAGCAACTGGCGACGGGGCGGCTACTCCCGGTGTGTCCGGCCCGCCCCCACCCCCGTCGGATCCCGAAGGCTCGAACGCCCGGCACCGCCCCGGCACCCCCGCCGCCGTCTCCGGCTCCTCGTCCCGCGGGTCACTCGGACCCCTTCACCGCGAGGACGTCGACGAGCCGGATGTCGGGCGCCGCCGCGAGCAGGTCGTCGCCGACCGTGGCCAGCGCCGCCGGAATCCGGCCGGACAGATGAGCCTGCCGGGCCGGCTCGTCGGCGAACGCGTCGAAGATCCCGAAGGTGGCGCCGTCCACCTGGAACGCGTACCAGACCCGCGTCCCCGCCTCCTCCTCCACGACGGCGCGACCGCCCCTGAGGAACTCCGCCACCTCCGCCTCCCGCCCCGGTTTGGCGGTGAGAAGAGCGAGCACACCCAGCTTGAGCGTCATGTCTGTCTCCCGGAGATCGGACGACGGCCGCACGCACCCGCGCACGACCACGGTCCGACGGTACGATCCCGCACCCCCGTCGGCACGGCGGGACGGCCGTCCCGGGGAACGGAGGGCGGTGGGGGGCGGGCGCCGACGGCGGCGGCTGAGCGATACGGCCGGCCGTACGCCCCAGGGGGGCCGCCTGCAGAGGGCTCTCGGCCCTCCTGCCATGGGGAGTATCCATAGGGCGAGGCTCACGGCAGGGCGCCCGTGGAGATCCATCCATCTCAAGACGGAGACAGTACATCTCCATCTGTCTCACTGGATCTCGGCAGTTCACAGGCATAAAGAAGCCCTCCCGGTGAGATCACCAGGAGGGCAGCGGACGAGGCGGCCTGTACGCCGGGTTCAGACAGAAGGTCGGTCGCACGCCGACAGGTACTCGTCGATCGCCTTACCGATCGCGGCGCCCAGCCCGACCGGAACCGCGTTGCCGATCTGGCGGGCGATCTGGATCTTCGACCCGTGCCACTTGAAGTCCGGTGGGAAGCCCTGGATCAGGGCGGCCTCAAGGTGGGTGATCGGCCGATCCGCCGTCGGGTGCAGATAGCGACCCTTCTCCGGCTTGTAGAACTCCGTCCGGATGGTCACCGAGGGCCGGTCGGCGTGCAGGCGCCCCATCACGTCGCCCGAGCCGTTGTTGTGGCGGTCCCAGCTCACGGTCGAGAGCGGGACTACCTCACCCTCGATGAGCGCCGTCTTGTGGCGCAGGTCCTTTCGATTGCCGCCCTTCGGGATCGCGGCGTAGCGGGCCAGCGAAAGCGGTCGGGGCGTACGGCCGATGTGAAGCTCGGTGGTCCTGTACGGCCCCGGGACGCCTTCCCCCGTCTCCCGGCCGTCGGGCAGGTCGAGCCCGTCAACGGTCTTCGGGACCAGGTCGAAGACGTCCGCCTGCACTGTGCGCCACAGCGGCCGCCCAGTAAGGTCCTGCGTGCGGGCGTGGGTCGGCTCGGGGTGCCGAAGCGGGCGGCGACTGGGGTGGCGCGCGATGACGTCCTTGCGGGTGCCGATCACGATCGCCCGCCGCCGTGCCTGCGGCACTCCGTAGTCCGCCGCGTTGAGCACCGCGGGAACGATCAGATAATCGCCGAGCCTGTCGTCGTCCAGGGCGCTTTCCAGGTCCGCGAACTGTGGGGAGCGCATGAAGCGGTCGACGTTTTCGATGATGAAGATCTTCGGACGAATCTGTTGGACGACCCGCACATACTCCTTCCAGAGGAGGTTGCGCGGATCGTCGGGATCCTCCTTGCCAAGGCCCGAGAAGCCCTGGCATGGGGGGCCGCCCACGATGACGTCGGCCTTCCCGGCCTCCTCCGACGGCTGCCAGCCCGTGATGTCCACATTGGCCACGTGCCCGCCGAAGTTGGCGGCGTAGGTCGCCGCGGCGGCCTCATCGAACTCCACCGCCGCGATGCTGCGAAACGGGCTACGGTCCGCGCCCGCCGGCCGGTACGACCTGGTCAGGCCAGCGGTGAAGCCCCCGGCCCCGGAGAACAGGTCCACCACGGTCAGCTCCCTCGGGGAGCCGTCCTCGTGCTGGATGGGATCAGATTCGCGGATGGGCATGATGTCGCATTCTACTGTGTGATCAGGGCGGACGGATCCGCCGAGCGGATGTGGTGGTGTCAAGGGGCCCCGTCTCACGCCCTCACCTCACGCCCTGAAGAACGTTCAGAAGGCTCCGCCCCAGCGCGCGGGCCATGACCGGCGGAACGGCCTGACTGATCTGGCGATACACGGAGGTCTTCAGCCCCTGAACCTTCCAGTCGGACGGGAGACCCTGCAGGAGGGCGACCTGCTCCAACGTGAGACGCAGCAGCCCCTGGTTGGGCGGGGCGTCGTGGTCCAGCACGAAATCCGGTCTGGGCGGCCCGTCCCCGAGGCTCCCGCCGTACACACCGAGGCGGGCCCACATGGCCTTGGTGCGGGACGGACCCAGGTCCGCACCGCCGCGGCCGGTGGCGCCGCCCACGATCAGAGGGGCCGGTACGCGCGCCTGAGCGGCCCATTCCTCGGCGTGTGACCATCCCGCCGAGGCCATCGAGGGCAGCAGGGTCTCGCCGAGGGTCGGACGCCGCCCCTCAAGCGGGCCCGGCCAGGAGAAGCGCTTCATGTCCGCGGCGGACATGGCCGCCGCGAAGACGTGCACCCGGTTCTGCGGGACGTTGAAGTTGACGGCCTGGAGCTCGCCCCAGTCGAGCTCGAAGCCGAACTCCTCGACCAGTTCGAGGAGCATGGACCTGGCGTCCTCGAACTTCGGCTTCTCCTTGAAGTCCGGGATGTTCTCCAGCACCAGAATTCGGGGCCGAACGGCCCGCGCCAGCCGTAGGGCTCCCTGCAACGCGTCCCTGGGGTCACTGGTGGCGCCCTGCCGACCCGCCGAGGTGTAGGGGGACCGCGGAAGTCCACAGACCAGGAGGTCCGCGCCGGTCACGAGCACCGGATCACCCGGGTCGACGGACGCCAGATCGCCCGTCACCACCCGCCACGCGGGACGGTTGATCCGAAGCGTTTCGCAGCTGTCCTTGTCGATCTCCACCGCCGCGGCGATGTCGAAGCCCGCCTGCTCCAGTCCAAGGGCAAGGCCGCCCACGCCGGCGCACAGGTCTATGACTGTGGGCCGTCGCCCGCCCGACGAAGCCGCGTCGGGCGACGCCGCGACCGCCGGCCCGCCCGCAGCTGACCGCGGCCCTGGGACCGTCGCCGGTACGACGGGGGCATCGCGCCGGCCCGCGCTTTCCGCCACGCCGGTAGTCGCCCGCAACGACTCGGCGACCAAGGCTCTCAGCTCGTCGTCTAGGTCCTCCTCGCCGAGCGCGTCGAACGAGACGAAGGCCCTAAGCCGAAGGATCCGCTTGAGGAAGTCGCGAAAGACCGTCCGGTCGGCGACCTCCTCGTCCTCGGGGATGTCGAACTCCTGCCAGACGCGGAGAATGCCGCAGACCAGGTGCGCGCTGGCCCCGATGGAGGTACGTCTGGCGAAAACCTGGTCGAACGCCTCTTCCCCCAGCACCGCGAGGGCGTCGAAGAGGTCCTCCCGGTCCAGCCTCGCGCCGCCGACAAGATGCGCCCGCCACCAGAGGCGCCCGAACACGTGGCGGGTGATGTCGCGGCCGGTGACCCGTCGCGGGTTGAAGCCGGGAAAGCGCCACGCCGCGACGTCGGGCATGACCACTAGCGATAGAAAAGCCCACAGTTGTGGGGAGAGGGCCTCGGCCGGCATGATGCCGGCCTCCTGGTAGAGGATCTGCGCCACGTCCATGTCAAAGCGCGCCGCGTCCCGACGGCTGGGCGGCCTGCTCGACGCCTGTGGGTACCCGTTCTCGGTGGCCTTGGCCAGAATCGCGGATCGAAGCACCGCCAACCGGTCGGCGGGCAGCCGACTTCCACCGGTCGCCGCGTAATACATGGAGGGGTGGGCGACGGCCGCCCGGCCGGCCAGCGCCTCGGGTGTCTCCCCGCGGTGTTCCGCATACAGCTCGTCGATCGCCGACGGCAACAGCTGCGGCATGAGAAAGACCATCAGGAATCCTTTGCGAACAGCCCGACGGCGCCCTGAACCCGGGCAGAGAAGAGCGACGGCTCGCTCTCGTGGAGCCGGCGGAGTCCGTCCAACGAGGTTTCGGGGAAGCGGGTGCGCACGATCCCGAGCAGGAGGTGCCCCAGGGTCTCCGACTCGTACTGCGCGTCGTCTTGCAGCTCCGGGTTGCGGACCGCGTGCTCGATCAGCAACCGGACCACGTCCGCCTGCACGGCGGCATGGATCAGGCGGTCCGCGACCGACGGCTGTCCGGCGCGCTGCATGGCCTCAAGGACCAGCGGGACCCTGCTGTTCACCAGAAGGACCATCGCCCCCATGGCGGCGGCCGCAGGATCCGGCCCCACGGACAGGTACCACGGCGCGTCGGCCGGGTACCCCTGCGCCTCGAAGTCGACAACCGTCATCGGGAACTGGGAGTCGTCGCCCTGCAGCCGGACCTGCGCCTCGTCGCGCCACAGCACCGAGCCCGCGCGGCGCGCGGTGAGCGGGGCGGCGTCCGGGACCCTCGCCGCGAGCACGAGCTGGGTGTCGAGCGTCAGCACGCCACCGCTGTCCCGGCCCCGCACGGTGAAGGCAATCGGAACGGTCAGAGCACCATGCGCGGGAAGCGGGACGTGCTCAGCCCGCACCCGTAGGCCCGATCCCGAGGAGCTCCAGACAACCGCCAGCGCCAGCCGCGCGTCCGCTGGAAGGCCTACGGACTCCCGGACGGCGTCGACGTCAATGCGGACCTCGCGCTCCAACCGAAGGTCGAACTGGTAGTCCCAGCCCGGCACATAGGGCGGCAACGGACTACGCCCCTCCCCGTCCAGCCGAACCATCCACCCCTCGGCGCCGATGTCCCCGGCGCGCGGACGACGGTAGGGGTGCACCTGACGGGCGTTCACAAGGCCTCACCTTCGGCGCTTACGGCCATCTCGGTGACGGTGTCGGGAGCGGGGGTTACGACGAGCGACCACACGCGGTCGTCCCGCTCCGTGACGCTCAATACAGGCGAGGCGACCAACGGGCCCGCCTCCGGCAGCCAGCCGACGACCTCCGGTACCGCCGCTCCTTCCGGCGGGGTGTCCTCGCGCCCTCCCCCGCCAACCGAGACGGCCAGCACGGCGCTCACCTCCTGGGCACCGGGGTCGAGCAGCTGAAAGCGCTGGATCAGCACCGGGGCACCGGCGAGGGTGTCCAGACGGGCTTCGTCCAGGTAACGCACCCGCGCAGTGCGCCGACCATGGCCCACGCCCGTTGCGAAGCCCCGACCGGAGTAGTGGCGCGCCCCGGCGCCGCCCGCGCCCGAACTGGTGCGCCCAGGCCGGGCCGGCGGGGTGAACACGGACGTCCCTCCCTGACCCGGCGCCCCGGTCATGAGGCCCGACATAAGCCGGCTCATGTGGGCCAGGGAGACGCCCTCCCCCACTTCGTCGGTCGCTGTGCGAGGCGTGGACGCCTCCCGCATCGCCCGCTTGACCTCTCTGAGGGCCTGGTTCGCGAGGCGGTGGTCGTCGCCGGACAGCTTCTCCACGAGCCAGTCATCGTGGGTGGCGGGCTCGCTGGCGGCGAACACCCGGTCCATGCCCGAGTCGGCGCGGAAGACAGCCGCGTAGCCCATCGCCTCCTCGGCCGGGGCCGGTCCCTCCAGGTACTTCACCACCAGGTCAACGGGGCGCATCAGACACGTGTGGTGGACCCGTTCGACGACGCCCGCCTGCCTGGCCACCGCCGAGGGCCGCCCCATCGGATTGATGAGCGGCTTCAGGCCGAAGGTACCCAGCGTCCGCTTGAGACCCCGGTGTTCGACGGTTCTGTCCATCGCCCGGTAGGCGTGGACGAAAGGCGCCAAATGGGGCACGGTCGTGGGATCCGCCACCGGCACCTCCCAGCCCTCGTTGACCACGGACAGTCGCAACGGCGGCCTGCCGTCCGCCCCGGGCAACATCTTGGGCCACAGGTTCCACACCATCGCGTCGGCGATCCAGCGCATCGCCTCGTCCGCGTCGCGTTCGCCAAGGACCGGGTCGACGATCGCGACGGTGGTGCCCGTGGCCCCCTCAGGGAACGGGTGCAGCCCAAGCTGCCGGGCCACGTCATCGGCCTCCGCGCCGACCAGCGGCTCGACGTACCTGAGGCCGCCCTGCCCGGCCCCGTCCCTGACGTCACCCCAGTAGTGGCGACCGGTGAACGACTTGACGCCGTGGATGGTCTCGGTGGAGTACTTCTCATGGATGGCCCACCCGATCAGGCGGGTCTCAAGTCGCCCGGCCACCCTGCACCGGGTGTATACCAGCACGGTGTGCGCGGCGGAGGCCAGATGGAACACGACCTTGCCGGCTCCGTACGTACCGCCCCGGTTCTCAGTGTCCTGCGAGTCGCCGATGTTGCGTACGAAGGCGACGAAGTCGGACGATTCGTCCGACACCACGTCGGCACGGGTGGGACCGCCGAGCCCCTTCGTGCCCAGGTCCGTGACGGTGAGCAATCTCGGAGCCCCGCGCTGAAGCGAGGCCCGCAGCGGCAGGTGCACGGGCGTCGGGGCGTCCTGCTCAAGCAGCCTTCTCCACATGGGCGCCTCGGAGGGGCGCAGAGTGCGGAGTTCGACCCGGTATTCGACCGGACCGTCGCCGATCCGGGCATCCCAGCTGTTCTGGACCGACTCGCGAACGAGGAGCGTCAACCCGTCGAGTCCCGTGGCATCGAGGCGGCGCAGCAACGAGGCACCGCCGCTGCCGCCACCCGGGCCGTGCTGTTCGGACAGCCATCGTGCTGCGGTCACGGCGCTCCCCCGACCCGTGCGAGGAGGTGGTCGATCTCGTCCTCAGCAAGCGGTTCGGTCTGCACGCCGCCGAGGTCGACGGTGTAGGCGACGTCCGACACCGCTGCGGGCACCCCGCCGACGACCGACGCCGGGGTCAGACGCGGGAACCTCTCGTCGACCCGGTACCACCTGCTCTCGACTGGCCGCAGCCGCCGCTCGTACTGGTGATCGCCGACGACGGGTCGGTACCCGGCCCGCATCAGCTTGGAGAGGAGCTCGTGCTGGTCGTCGCAGAGGTCCCGGACGTGCTGGACCAGTTCGGGCAGGCTCGGACCATCGGGGTGGTCCTCAAAGCGGTGCCAGCCCAGCAGGAGCTCCCCGCCGGCTGGCACCTCCAACTGGTCGAGGCCGTGCACCTGGACCAGCCTGCGTTCCGACGCCCCGGCGGTGCTCTTCACCTCGACCGCGTGGCGACCATCCGTGAAGTCGTGCCGGCCGCCCTCGGGCCCCGCCCAGTAACGGGTGGCACCAGGATCGGCCTCCAGCATCCTCGACAGCACGGTCAACTCGCCGTGCAGACCGAGGAGCTGCTCCTGAGTGAGAGCCCTCGGGCCACCTGCGAAGAGCCTGCGCCAACGGTCGACGACGGCCAACGCCGTTCGGTACGGACGCTCGCCGTTCGCCTCCAACGCCACTAGGACGTCGCGGCAGAGCCCGGTGAAGACGTCGTCGAGTTCGCGCAGCGAGCAGGTGATGTCCGCGTACCTGCCGTAGCTCTCGTCGTCCTGCAGGGGGCGCTCGAAGATGCGCAGCGCCGCCCCGACCGTGCCCCCGGTGATCGTCTGACGGCGCTGAAGCGGTATCAGCAGGTGCCGGAACCCGTGGCCGTCCACCGCGGCGAGCAGCCGCCCGAAGTCGGTGTCGACGGGGAGCTCCGATGTGCGCACGACGTCCGCCCGGCCGGACGCGGCACCACCGAGCACCGCCCAGTGCTCCTCAAGGAGGTCCTGAAGGCCGCCCCCGGACATCACAGCTGCTCCTCGTAGAGAGCCGCCGCGAGGTCCTCCTCCGGCAGGGCGTCCAGGTCGTCGTTGGGCACGACGCCCGAGAGGTCCGCACTGAACCACTCAACCCGGGTGTCCTCGCCCCGCGGCACCGGGAACACCATTCCCACGCCGATGACGTGTTCCACGGCGTCCAACGGCAGACGCTCCTTGCGTCGGGTGGGGGACGTCCGGTCGATCGGGTAGAGCACGAGCAGGCCGGTGTCGGGCGACTGGGTCTGCCGCGCCTGCTTGAGCATGTCCTCGGTGATCTTCTGTCCGACCCACTTCTCCAGGTCGAGGTCGACGCCGGCGTCGATCGGGTTCATCAGGGTCTTGATGTCCGCGGCGGCGGGGTCCCCGGTCCTCTGCTTCGCACGGACGATCCGGTCGACCGCGACGCCGGGCACGAACTCGTAGCGGGTGTCGGCCGATCCGGTCGGCGCGTTGCCAACGACCGCGACGTTCCAACGACGCAGCGAGCCGCCGTTTCCAGTGCGCGTCCGCCGCTCGATGTACTCCCTGATCAACCGCGTGTCGCAGTCGATCGACTTCTCGTGGAAGCGATACGAGTCGAGGAACTTGAGAACGGACGCGTGGGACACGTTGCGCAGGAGGTGTCTGCCCGGCCTGCCTCGGGTGGCGAGGTCCTCGTGGCGGGCGCCGTCGAGCCTCAACGCCTCGTCCAGAAGATCGCGGGCGGCGTTCTGGTTTCCGCGCAGCCACTCGGCGTCGTGGGCGTGGAAATAGCGCGTTTGAACACGCTGCCCGCCGTAGGAGGAGCTCGCCCTGATGGCGTCACGCATCTTCGTCGCCGCGGTGATCCGCAGCGCCGGGTGGCTGCGCAGCCGGACCGCGAAGGTGAGCGGCGTCTCGTCCTCCACCAGGTAGCGGTCGATGTCGCGACGCATCTCGGACTCGACGGTGGCGATGTGGCGGAACCAGTCGCGGAGGTCGTCGGGCATCCACACCCGGGGCAGATCGGCGTACCCCTTGCGGAAACCGAACCACCGCCCCATCTGCAGCAGCGTGTCGTAGGTCGAGGCACCCCGGACGAAGTAGCTGACGACCAGCCCCTCCAGGGTCAGCCCGCGCGAGAGGGTGTTGCCGCCGACGGCGATCGCCGTGACCGGGCCACTCTCGTAGTCAAGGCGTTCCACGCTGGTGGAGTTGTCCAGGATGATCCTGCAGTCCGCGAGGACGGCCGGGAGGTGCTTCAGCAGCCCGTCGAAGGAGGTCGCCTCCTCGCCGAACTCATCAGCCGCCACCCGTCCCGTCTCCCTGTGCCACATCGCCCGAAGCCCGTCCAGCGTCGCCTCGTCGCCGAGGTCGACCAGGGCGGCGACCTCGGAACGGAGGTCCTCCAGCGGGGCCTTGAAGCGCTCGTGCACGGTCGTGTTGACACTGGTGTGCACCAGCATCGTGGAGTGCGGGTTCCCCGTACCTCGAAAGCGGCGGGCGGCCGTGGCCAGCCAGAAGTAGAGCACCGAGTCGCGCAGCGCCCCGGCGATCTCGGGAACGAACTGCTCCAGCTCGTCCCGGCCCGGCCGGACCTGCGGGATTTCCTCGTAGGGGACCGTGCGGATCATGTCGTAGCCGTCGGGAGCGTCGTCCGGGTCCTCGCCGGCGATCGGCTGGCGCCCAAACAGCACCTCGGTGCCGAAGTGACCCTCGGGCTTGGGCAGGTTGACGATGAAGTCCCTCGGGTACAGGTCCTCGCTGGAGGGGTCGATGAGCAGGTTTGCGAAGGGCGTTGCTGTGTAACCAACGTAGCCGCCGCGCGGGAAGAGGTCGATGATCTCCCGGATCAGCGGGTTGGTGGTCTTCGAGGCCACACTGGCCTGGTCCGCCTCGTCGTCGATGATCAGAGTGGGACAGTTCTTCAGGTATTCCGGGGCCTTCTCAAGCCAGTTCTTGAGCTTGCGGAGTCTGGGGACGTTCTTCTTGACGACACACAGCACGTGCTGGCCATTGCTCTGGGCGAAGAAGGCCGCCGGGTTGCCGTGCGGCGGCTCGAAGTCCCCGTCGGGGCCGGTGAGCGCGTGCCACTGGTCGACTACCTGGTCCACGAGCTGGTCCTGCAACCGCAGCTGCGTCTGACGGCGCAGGCCGTTGTGCATGCCCGCCAGGACGATGAAGAACTTGTAACCGGCGTCCGCGGCCTTGGCGATGAGCGCCGTGAAGTTGGTGGTCTTGCCGGACTGGACGTACCCGACGACGAGCCCGCGGGTGGAGAACTCCTTCTCAAGCGGGTGGTCCAACATGGAGACGACCTTGGTGGACGCGTCGTCCAGACCGCGCAGGGAGGCCTTGTCCCAACCACCACCGCCAAGCAGTCCCTGGAGGGCGGGCCAGCAGCGGTCGCCCTCCTGGGGACCGACGTACCAGGTCCGCCGGTTGTTTCGGACGACCGACCCTGGCTGACGCCGCTCCCGAACCTCGATCGTCTCCTGCTGATGGCGTTCGCCGATGCGCCTAGCGAGCTCCTCGCTCATACCGAAGAGTCTGATCATGCTCAGCGCCTGTTCAGGCGTCTTCTGCTTGATCAGTTGCTTGAACTCCGCATACTGCCGATCGAACTCGTCCATGACGACGCCCGGCTCCCTGTCTCGCTGATTCGCCCACGCCCCACCCCTGGCATGACGGCGACAACCGGGCCCCGGCCAAGGATCGACTCGCGAAAACAGTACAGGCGCGATCGACTGTGGGCGTCACGGGGCAGGTCACGGGCCCGACGGCCGGACGATTCCCGCCACCGCGCCGCGCGCACGGCGTTGTTCCCCATACCCTGTGCGCGTGTGCGCCGACGAGGGCGCGGAAACCAGGGGCTTTGAACCAGGGAGGAAAGTTGACGAAGGCAGGCGTGACGGGGTCCGAGGCCCTGCCCGCGAAGGCTCCCAGCCGGGCCGACCGGGCCAGGGAGCAGAACCGCGCCGCGGGCGGGACCGACGCCCGCCTGGTCGACGTCGGGGAGGGCCGGCTGCGACAGGCCAGCGTGGTACTGACCACGTCGGCGCGGAGCGGAACGGTGCGCGCCCGGCTCAGCTGGTCCGTCGACCGGCGCTCCCACAGTGTGCCGTTGGGCGTGGTCGCCCGCCGCACCCGAAACGCCAACCTCCGCGAGGGGTGGCGACTCGCGCGGGAGGCCGGCCTACTGACGCCGCCGCCCGAGGGGGGCACGGCCTCCTGGGCCTCCTCGGAGGGCACCCGTCGCTCGATGCGTGCCAACAAGGGCAAGGACACCACTCCCGAGCTACGACTGCGCACCCTCGTCCACGCCGCCGGGCTCCGCTACCGGGTGTCCGCCCGGCCCCTGACCGGACTGCGGCGTACGGCGGACTTGGTGTTCACCAAGGCGAAGGTCGCGGTGTTCGTGGACGGCTGCTACTGGCACGGCTGCCCCGAGCACGGAACGACGCCGGCCGTGCACCAGGAGTTCTGGATCAGGAAGCTCAACCGGACCAAGGAGCGGGACGTCGAGACGAGCCGCGCCCTGCGGGAGGCCGGCTGGACAGTGGTCCGCCTCTGGGAGCACACACCGCCGGAGGTCGCGGCCGAGACGGTCGTGGCGGCCGTGGCCGCGGCACGACTGGGTTCCGCACCGCCCGAGGGATGACCGGGCGGGTACAGCGGACGAGGCGGCCTGTACGCCGGGTTTTGTCTCCCGGGGTGCTTGCGCGGCCCGGGGAGGCGGCCATCCATCTAGGGCTGCCGTTGCCGACAGCCTCGTGCGGTCTACCCGCGAGCTCGGGCGAGCAGCCCTCGAACACTCGCGCACGGTGCCCGGAGGCACCGATCTTGACCTTGCTCCGAGTGGGGTTTACCTAGCCGGCCGAGTCACCTCGGTCGCTGGTGGTCTCTTACACCACCGTTTCACCCTTACCGGTGGCCGAGGCCTCCGGCGGTCTGTTTTCTGTGGCACTGTCCCGCGGGTCACCCCGGGTGGGCGTTACCCACCACCCTGCTCTGTGGAGCCCGGACGTTCCTCGGCGAGCCCCCAGAAGGGGCCCGACGCGACCGCCCGGCCGGCTCGTCCGCCGTAGTCGTCATCGTAGCCGCTCGGGCGGTGCCTCCCGTACTCCGGCCGGGCCCGGGACGGGGTGCGGGGCGAAGTCCGCGGCGACCGCGCTCGCGGTGCGGGCGGCCCAGGGCGTGGTGGTGGCGATGCCGAGCAGCAGGACGGCCAGGCCGAGTCCGACGACGATCCACCAGCCCGCGTGGCTGGCGGGCGCGAACCCGGTGGTCATCGGGCCGACGACCGCGGCGGTGACGACGGTGCCGATGACCGCCACCCCGAGCGACTGGCCGACCTGGCGGCTGGTGGAGGCGACGGCCGCCGCGACGCCGGCCTGGGCGCGCGGCATGCCGGAGACGGCGGTGTTGGTGATCGGCGCGTTCACCATGCCGAAGCCGAAGCCGAACAGCGCGTACGCGACCAGCAGGAGGACCGCCGGGGAGTCGGCGGCCAGCCGGGTGAGCAGCAGGCCGCTCGCGGCGAGGCCGAGGCCGGCGGCGACCAGCGGCCCGCGCGGGCCGCGGCTGCCGACGATGCGTCCGGACAGGGGGGCGCAGACCAGCATCATGCCGGCCATCGGGAGCGTCCAGAGGCCGGCCTCGACCGGGCTGTAGTGGCGGACGTCCTGGAGGTACAGGGTGTTGAGGAAGAGGAAGCCGCCGAGCGCGGCGAACGCGCAGACGGCCGTCACGGTGGCTCCGCTGAACGGGACGCTGCGGAAGAACCGCAGGTCGATCAGCGGTTCGGGGACGCGTCGCTCCCAGAGCGGGAAGGCCACCAGGGCTGCCAGGGCCACCCCGGCGAGGGTGAGGATGAGCGGCGAGGTCCAGCCGTTCGCGGGGCCCTCGATGATCGCGGCGGTGCCGGTGCCGAGCAGGACGATCATCAGCAGCTGGCCGACCGGGTCGAGCCGGCGCGGCTTCGGCGCGCGCGACTCGGGCACGTACAGGGCGGTCAGCAGGCAGGCGACCAACCCGATCGGGACGTTGATCAGGAAGATCGAGGGCCAGCCGGCGCTGTCCACCAGGAATCCGCCGAGCAGCGGGCCGAGCGCCATGCTGATGCCGACCACGCCGCCCCAGACGCCGATGGCCCGGGCCCGTTCGCGCGGATCGGTGAAGGTGTTGGTGATGATCGACATCGCCACCGGGTTGAGCATCGCCCCGCCGACGGCCTGCAGCGCGCGGAACCCGATCAGCCATTCCAGGCTCGGCGCGAGGCTGCAGAACAGCGATCCGAGGACGAAGAGCACCAGGCCGGTCTGGAAGACCCGGCGCCGCCCGAAGCGGTCGGCCACCGAGCCGAACAGCATCAGCAGCGCCGCCAGGACCAGGGTGTAGGCGTCGATGATCCACTGGAGCCCGGAGGCGGGGGCGTCGAGGTCCCGCTGGATCGCCGGCAGCGCGATGTTCACCACGGTGTTGTCGAGACCGACGATGAAGAGGCTGAGACAGCAGATCCCGAGGATCAGGTACCTTCGGCGGCGGCCCGGCGGGGCGGTGAGTTCGACCACCCGCCGATCATCGCACCCGCCGTCGCGCTACGCGGGGGCGAAGCGGACCGTACGGGTGGCGGGGTCCGCCACGGTCAGTCGTACCCGGATCAGTTCGCCCAGCGGCAGCCGCGCCGGGCCGTCCCCGTCGCACTTGGCCCGGACGGCCGGCTCGCGCAGTTGGACGGTGCCGTTCACCGGCCTGCGCTCGTCGACGTCGACGACCACCGCGTCGAAGTCCTCGCCCTCCCGGCCGTGCAGGAGTTCCGCCTCCACCAGGTCGACGCAGGCCCGCTCGACCTCGGCGGCCCGGCGGTCCCCGCCGCTCATCAGCGCGGGCACCGCGGGCAGCGCCTCGCGCACCCAGGAGGGAACGTCCACTCCCCCGGCGACGGCGGCGCAGATCTCCTGCGCGAAGCGGTCGGCGAGCCGGCGCAGCGGCGCGGTGCAGTGCGCGTACGGCGCGGCGAGCGCGGCGTGGCCGGGGTCGGCGGGGGCGGCCAGGCCCTGCGACTCGTCGAAGGCCCGGTAGCCGGCGCCGCGCAGCAGGCCGGTGCACTCGTTGAGGAAGGCGGCGTTCAGCGGCACCTCGGGATCGAGCAGACGGATCAGCTCCGGGTAGGCCATGTCCTCCGGCCAGCGCACCCCGAGGGCCCGGGCGATCCGGCGCAGCCGGGCGTACGCGGACTCGGGCGCGGCCGGCAGGGTGCGGATCAGGCCGACGCCCGCGTCGAGCATCAGGTCGGCCGCCGCCATGCCGGTGAGCAGCGAGATCTGCGCGTTCCAGCCGTCGACGGGCAGTTGCGCCCGGTAGGCGAGCCGGTAGCCCTGCGGGGACTCCTCGACCTCCTGCTCCGGGACGGGCAGGCTGATCCCGCCGCGGAGCTGCTCCTGCTGTTCGCGCAGCCGGCCGACGGTGGCGAGCAGGGCCAGCTGGTCGTCGGCGCCACCGGAGTCGACCGCCCGCTGGACGCCCGCGTAGTCCAGGCGGCGGCGCGAGCGGACCCGGGCGCGCCGCAGGTCGGCCAGGACGACGGCGCCGTCGGCGTCGAGGTCGATCTGCCAGAGCAGTGCCGGGCGGATCTCGCCGGGGAGGAGGCTGGCGGCGTCCTCGGAGAGCCGGGCCGGGTGCAGCGGGACGCGCCGGTCGGGGAAGTAGAGGGTCTGGACGCGGCGCCTGGCCTCGGCGTCGACGGCGCCGCCGGGGCGGACGAAGGCGGCCACGTCGGCGATGGCGTAGTGGACGCGGAAGCCGCCGGGGCGGTGTTCCAGGTGCATCGCCTGGTCGAGGTCGCGGGAGCCCTGCGGGTCGATGGTGAACAGCGGTACGTCGGTGGCGTCGTGCGCGGGCAGGCGGGGCGACTGGGCCGCCTCCTCGGCCTCGGCGAGCACCTCGTCGGGCCATTCGGTGCGGATCTCCAGGCGGGTTCGCAGGTCGGCCAGCTCGGTGTTGATCCGGGCGGAGTCGGCGGCTACGACGCTCAACTTTCGACGGGGCATGGGCGCAGAATAGGACGTTTCGGCCGCATCCCGGGGGATCTGGGCCTGCCCGCACGGCGGCGGCGCGGGTCACCCGGGATCGCCCCGGGTCGCCGTGCCGGTCGCGGTGCCGGTCGCGGCCCGGGCCGACCCGGGTGGCGGCGGCCCGTCTGACGGCTCGTAAGGTGGCGCCGACGGACGGCTTCGCCGCCGGACGGGTTCGAGTGGGGGATCGGAAAGGGGCGCGGGCGATGGATGCCGTACGGAGCACGGGAGCGGCGGTGGCGACGGCGTTGGCGGTCACCGGGGCACTGCACGCGGTCTGGGCGGCGACGCCCTGGCCGCTGCGGACCGAGGCGGAGTTCGCGGACGCGGTGGTCGGGGTCGGTGCGGAGGGTTTGCCCTCGGCGGCGGCGTGCCTGGCCGTGGCGGGCGCGCTGGGGTCGGCCGCCTACCTGGTGGGCGCGCGGGCCGGGGTGCTGCCGGCCGCCGGACCGGGATGGCTGCGGACGGCGGGTACCGGGACGGTCGCGGCCGTGCTGCTGGCCCGGGGCGCGGCCGGACCGCTGCTGTTCGGCAGCGGTCGGGTCGAGCGGACGGAGCGCTTCCGGCGGCTGGACCGCCGCTACTACTCCCCGCTCTGCCTCGCGCTGGGCGCGGGCGCCGGCGTGGTCGCGGCCGCCGGGGCGTGACCGCGGCCGGGCGCGCCTGGCCGGGTCAGGGCCGTACCGGTGGCAGGGGCCGGACCGGCGACCGGGGCCGGCCGGCAGGAGCCCGGTCCGGGCCCGGGTGAAGGCCGCGGTTCCGCGCGGCGGCCCCGGTTGCGTAGGGTGGCGGGGGTCAGTTGCCACAATTTGTTGAGGAGTGCCGCCGTGCTGGTCCTGTTGCCGCCCTCGGAGGGCAAGGCCGCGTCCGAGGCCGGGGTGCCGCTGGCGCTGGACGGGCTCTCGATCCCGGGGCTGACGGCGGCGCGCGAGACCGTGCTCACCACGCTGGTGGGGCTGTGCGCGGGCGACACCGACCGGGCCGCCGAGGTCCTCGGGCTCAGCCCGGGGCTGCGCGGCGAGGTGGCCCGCAACGCCGGTCTGCTGACGGCGGGCGCCCGACCGGCCGGCGAGGTGTACACCGGGGTGCTGTTCGACGCGCTCGGGCTGGCGAAGCTGGACGAGGCCGCGTACGGGCGGGCCGAGCGGTCGCTGCTGGTCTTCTCGGGGCTCTGGGGCGCGGTCCGGATCGGCGACCGGATCCCGTCGTACCGCTGCTCGATGGGGGTGAAACTCCCGCCGCTGGGGGCGCTCGGGGCGTACTGGCGGAGCGCGATGGCCCCGGTGCTGCCGGAGGTCGCGGACGGGCTGGTGCTGGACCTGCGCAGTGCGGCGTACGCGGCGGCCTGGAAGCCGGCCGGCGAACTGGTGGAGCGCACGGCGACCGTCCGGGTGCTGCAGGAGCGCGAGGTCGACGGGGTGCTGAAGCGGTCCGTGGTGAGCCACTTCAACAAGGCGACCAAGGGGCGGCTGGTCCGTGACCTGCTGGTCACGGGTGCGGAGCCGAAGACGCCCGGCGAGCTGGTGGACGCCCTGCTGGAGCTGGGCTACCGGGTCGAGGTGGCGGCCAGCGGTACCGCCCGCCGGGCCTGGCAGCTGGACGTCGTGGTCACCGAGATCCACTGAGCCGGGCTCCCGCCGCCCCGGCCGCCGGACGGAGGACCGGCGCGGCGGCGGGGCGCCGGTTCAGCGCAGGTGGCTCGTGTCGTTCAGCAGCCGCAGCGAGGCGTTGCCGTCCGTGTAGTACTGGACCGCCGAGACGGCGGCCGCCGACAGCTCCATCCGGTACAGCGCGTCCGGCGGGGCGCCCAGGGCCAGGCGCACCAGCGTCTTGATCGGGCTGACGTGCGAGACCACCAGGACGGTCCGGCCCGCGTACCGGGCCAGGATCTTGTCACGGGCGACGCCGACCCGGTGCGTCAGGGTGGTGAAGCTCTCGCTGCTGCCGGTCGGTCTGGCCTTCGCGGAGCCCAGCCAGGCGTCGAGGTCGGCCGGGTGGCGCTCCTGCACCTCGGCGAAGGTGAGGCCCTCCCAGTCCCCGAAGTCCAGCTCGCGCAGGCCCTCCTCGATCCGCACGTCCAGGCCGAGCCGGCCGGCCACCGCCTCGGCGGTCTGCCGGGTGCGTCGCATCGGGGAGCTCACCACGGCCTGGATCGTGCCGCGCGCGGCCATCGCCTCGGCCGCCCGCTCGGCCTGCCAGCGGCCCTTCTCGGAGAGCTCCGGGTCGCCGCCGCCGCTGCCGGAGAAGCGCTTCTCCGGCGTGAGCGGGGTCTCGCCGTGGCGCAGCAGGACGAAGGTGGTGGGGGTGCCGAGGTCGGCGGGCGCGGCCCAGCCCGCCTTCGGGGCGGCGGTCTCCAGCGGCGCCGGCTCCTCGGCCGCGACCGACCGGACGGCGCCGGGCGCCTTGGGCTCCCACTGCCGGCCGGCCTTGCCCGCGTCCATCGCCTCGTTGGCCAGGCGGTCGGCGTCCTTGTTCCGCTCGCGCGGGATCCAGGTGTACTTGACCTGGCCGCGCGGCAGCACGGTCTTCGCCTCGGCGGCCAGCGGCTGCATGTCGGGGTGCTTGATCTTCCAGCGCCCGGACATCTGCTCGACGACCAGTTTGGAGTCCATCCGGACGTCCACCGTCGCGTCCGGGTCGATCTCCCGGGCGGCCCGCAGGCCGGCGATCAGGCCCCGGTACTCGGCCACGTTGTTGGTCGCGTGGCCGATGAACTCGGCCGCCTCGGCGATGATCAGACCGGTGTCGCCGTCCCGCACCACCGCGCCGTAGCCGGCCGGCCCCGGGTTGCCCCGGGACCCTCCGTCGGCCTCGACGATGAACCTGCGCGCCGGCATCGGGTCAGACGCCCGACTCGGCGGTCCGGACGAGGATGCGGCCACAGTTGTCGCAGCGGACGACGGCGTCCTTGGGCTCGGCCTTGATGGCGTTCAGGTCGGAGACCGCGAACTCCACCCGGCAGCCCTCGCAGCGGCGCTGGTACAGGCGGGCCGCGCCCACGCCGCCCTGCTGCTCGCGCAGGCGGGTGTAGAGCTTGATCAGGTCGGCCGGGATCACCACGGCGACGGTCTCGCGGTCGCGCCGGACCTTCTCGGCGTCGGCGTCGATCTCGGCGAAGGCGGCGTCGCGGCGGGCCTCGGCCTCGGCCAGGGTGACGGCGGCGTGCTCCAGGCGGGCGCCGAGCTCGGTGACCCGGGTCTGGGCGGACTCCATCCGCTCCATGATCTCCAGGACGACGTCCTCCAGGTCCGACTGGCGCTTGGCGAGCGAGCCGACCTCGTGCTGGAGGTTCTCCAGGTCCTTCGGCGAGGTGATCGCGCCGGAGTCCAGGCGCTGCTGGTTGCGGGCCGTGCGGCTCACGACCTGCTCGACGTCCTGCTCGGCCTTGGTCAGCTCGCGGGTGGTGTCGCCGAGCTGGGCCTCGGCGGCGACCACGAGCGACTTGAGCGCGGCGTGGTCGGCGGAGGCCTTGTCGATCTCGGCGTGCTCGGGCAGGCTGCGGCGCCGGTGGGCAAGCTGGTCGAGGCGGGAGTCGATGGCCTGCAGGTCGAGCAGGCGGATCTGGTCGGCGGGCGCGGCGTTCAAGCGGAGTGCTCCTGTGAATCGGGTCAGGCGGTGAAGGGCATGGGGGCGTGCGCGGTCCACGGGTCGGTGACCCGGTGGGAGACCTTGGTCTCCAGCTGCCAGTCGTTCTTGTCCGAGGCGGCGGCCAGGGCACGCGCGGCGAGGTTCAGCCAGGGCCACTCGGTGGCCCAGTGCGCGGCGTCGACCAGCGCGAGGGGCGCGGCCTGGGCGGCCTCGGACGCCGGGTGGTGGCGCAGGTCCGACGTGACGTACGCGTCGACGCCGGCGGCCCGGGCGTCGGCGAGGAAGCCGTCGCCGGCGCCGCCGCAGACCGCGACCCGGCTGATCAGCCGGTCCGGGTCGCCGGCCACCCGGACGCCGGTGGCGGTGGCGGGCAGGCCCCGGGCGACCCGGGCGGCGAAGGCGGACAGCGTGAGCGGCGGCTCCAGCAGGCCGATCCGGCCGCTGCCGCGGCGGCCGGCCGGGTCGGTCGGGTCCGGGACGAGCGGGCCGGTGACGCGCAGGCCGACGGCCTCGGCCAGGGCGTCGGAGACCCCCGGGTCGGCGTGGTCGGCGTTGGTGTGCGCGACGTGCAGGGCGATCCCGGAGGAGATCAGGCGGTGCACCACGCGGCCCTTGAACGAGGTCGCGGCGACGCTGGTGGTGCCGCGCAGATAGAGGGGGTGGTGGGTGACGACCAGGTCGGCGCCCCACTCGACGGCCTCGTCGACGACCGCCTGGACGGGGTCGACGGCGAACAGGACGCGGCCGACCCGGGCCTCGGGGTCGCCGCAGACCAGACCCACGGCGTCCCAGGACTCCGCCCACTGCGGCGGGTAGAGCTCTTCGAGCGCGCTGATGACCTCGGACAGATTCGGCACCTGTCGAGACTACCGTGCGCGCGGGGCCGTCCGGGCGCACGGCCGCCCGGGCCGCCGGCGGCCACCCGGCCCGGGCGGGCGGCGTCAACACCCGTCCGGGGCGGCCGGGTGGGCCGGCGGGGTCGGCGAGCGGCCGGTCCGACGCCCGCGCGCACGGGGGCGCAGGGGTCGCGGGTGCCGCCGGGGCCGGGCCCGGCGGGCCGGACGGCGCCTGCGGCACCCGCGGGGGCGGCCTTCGGGCCGCGCACACCGAAGGGCTCCGGCACCGGTGAAAGCGGAATCGCATCACCCTTATGAGTGAAGTGACCGGCTTCTCGTTGAGCCCCATTCTCCCCGCCAGTAACTTCACTTCCGCGAACGGGAGTTGCCTCGACCGGGGGTCGGAAGGGTGCTCCGCCGAGTTCTCGGTCCGTGCGGCCCGGCCCCCGAGGGAGCCACCGCCGGAGTAGGGCCCCGGGGCCCGACGGGACCGGCGGAGGCGGCCGGGGCACTCCCGTTCCCGGCGGGGCGGTCCGCCGCCGAGGTGCCCGGCCGGCGCCTCGGCTCCGGCACCGCTCGGCCACCGCTCCACGGCGGCTCCCTGGTCGGGGCAGGCGCCCCGACCAGGAACGCCGGAACGACGACCACCCGGAACGACGACCACAGCCCCGTCCCCGGACGGGCCGAGCCGGGAGAGGGACGGTGAGCACGACGTGAACGTGGCCATCAGCAGCTCCACCCGCGCCCTGCGCCGGCTGGGCTTCACCTTCGCCGCCGACGGCTCGCACGCCGCCTGCCTGGCCGCCGGCGCGGACGGCGGCTGGTACGCGGAGAGTTGGCGGCTCCCGGTCGACGGCGCCGCCGAACCGACCGCGCTGCCGCGGCCCGGCAACCACTCGGAGAGCCTGCACTCGCAGCTGCTGTCGCTGGCCGACGGCGGAGTGCTGCTCTGCCGGCACGACGGCGATCGGCACGAACTCGCCCTGCTGTCGCCCGACGACGGCGAGCCGGGCGGGCCGGGTTCCGCCGGGGCCGCCGGCGCGGCGCCGGGCGGGCCCGCGCGGGAACGGCGGCTGGCCGCGCTGCGGGCGCCCGGCCTTCGGCTGCTGCCCCTGCCGGCCGGCGCGACCGACCCGGGCGCCGCCACGGGCACCGGCACCCGCGCCGGGCACCGCGTCGGCGCCCGGATGACCGCTCCGGCCACGGCGCCGGTCGCGATCGCGCTGGTCGCGGAGGCGCGACCGGTCACCACCGTCCGGCTGGTCCGTACCGACGGCAGCGAGCCCGAACCGGTCGCCGAGCTGCCCGGCCGGTACGCCGGCGGCGTCTGGCTCGACCGCACCGGCCGGCTGCTCGGCCTGGACCGGGTGCACGAGGGAGTGGTCCGGAGCGTGGTGCTCGACCTCGAACTCGGCGAGGTCACCCCGCTGCTGGAGCTCGGCGAGCGGAGCAACGACCGGCTGGTGCTGTTCGACCCGGACTCCCGCTTCGTCATGGTGCGCAGCGACGCGCCCGGCACCGACCGGCTCGGCTGGGGGGTGCTCGGCGAGGACCTGCCGGTGCGGTTCCCGGACTGCCTGCACGTGCCCGGTGTGTTCCTGCGGCCGGTCGCCCTGCGCTCGGGGCCGCTCGGGCCGGTCGGCGCCGGTGGGGGCCTCACCCCGTTCCTCGCCGGCCGGCCCGAGGACGTCCGGGTCGCGTTCCAGATCGACCACGGCGCCGCGTCCGCCCTCGCCCTCTGGCAGCCGGCCGCGCACCGGTTGGCGGCGCTGCCCGTCCCGCCGGGCAGGCTGGGCGCGGTGGCGCACTGGTCCGCCGGCGGGCTGCGGATGCCGTACTCCTCCCCCGACCACCCCGCCGCGCTGGCCACCCTGGAGGTCGGCGCCCTGCTCGGGCCCGGCCCGGCGGGAGCGGTCGGCCCGGTGCCGCTGCAGCTGGCGCCGCTGAGCGGTGGCCCGCAACCGCCGTGGCGGGGGGCCGCGCTGCCCGCGCAGCCTTCCGGCGGCCCGCGGACCGCGCCCGGCACGCCGCCCGGCTGGCGGCTGGACGGCAGCACGGAGCCGCTCGGCGGCGGCCGGTGGCACGGCGCGCGGAGCCTCGAACTGGCCGGTCCGGCCGGCCCGTTGGAGGCCGTGGTGTACGGCGGGGAGGGCTGGCTGAGCAGCCCGCACCTGGTGCTGGCCCTGCACGGCGGGCCGGCGGACGCCTGGCTGCTGGAGTTCGACCCGGCCTTCCAGCGGATGGCCGCCGAGGGCCTGGCGGTGGTCGCCCCGAACCAGCGGGGCAGCACCGGCTACGGGACGGAGCACGCGATGGCGGTGCGCGGCGCCTGGGGCGGGCCCGACCTGGAGGACGTCCTGGGGCTGCTGGAGGGCGTCGCCGGCCGGCGCTCGGCGCTCGGGCTGGAGCCGCCCGCCCTGTTCGGCGTCAGCTACGGCGGGTTCCTGGCCCTGCTGGCCGCCGCCCACGCCCCGCCCGAACAGGTCGCGCGCTGCGCGGTGGTGGCCCCCTTCCTGTCCGGTGCCCGGCTCCTCGCCGAGGCCGCGGCGCCGGTCCGGGCGCTCACCGCCCGGCTGGGCGGCGGCGAGCCGATCGACGACGCCCGGGGCCCGCGCGACGTGCTGCAGGTGGCCCACCGGATCGGCGCCCCGCTGCTGGTCCTGCACGGCGACCGGGACGAGGTCGTGCCGGTCAGCCAGTCCCGTTCGCTCCGGCACGAGCTGATCCGGCTCGGCCGGGTGGAGGGCGCCGACTTCCGGTACGTGGAGGCGGTCGGCGCCGGGCACGAGGTGCTCGCGGAGGAGGGCGCGGCGGTGCTGCACGAGCTGCTGGCCGGCTTCCTGCGCACCGGCGGGACGGTCTGAGCCGGGGCCCGCCGGCCGGGCCCCGCGGTGGCCCCGGGGGCCGCCCGAAGTTACCGGACGGTCGGCACCACCGGTCGGCCCGTCCGGATCCGATCGATAGGATCTGGCCCGTTCCGGCCGTTAGGGTGGCCGGGGCAGAGGCTGTGATCATGCGCCTCCGACGCCCGGCGGGCGTCCTGCCCGGGGCCTTCGGCCCGGGGCGTCCTGCCCTCACCGGTGCCGTGCGGCGGCACCGAACCGCTCCCGCACCCTCGCACGGAAGACGATTTCGATGTCCGACACCCTCAACGACACCACCGGTCACGACAGCACCGGCCCCGGCACCGCCGCGAGCGGCACCGAGGACGACGCGCACGGCCGGCACCGCGGTCACACCGCTCCCGACGACAACCCCCGGGCCGACGCCCACGGCCGACACCGGCTGGCCGCCGGCGACCAGCACTGACCGGCACGACCCGGCGGTGCGCCGCTGCCGCCACTGACCCGGTGTCGCCGGGCGGCACACCCGCGGCACCCCGAGGGCCCGGCTGATCGCCGGGCCCTCGCGCTCGTCCCGGCCGTCGTGGCCCCCGCGGCCCTCGCTCCCCGGCCGGTCCGTCCGCCGGTCCGGCCGCCGGTCGTGACCGCGTCCGCCCCGCGGGCGTCCGAGGCCCTGACGACCACCGCCCTACCGTCGAGTAGGGTCCAAGCCCCGGGCCCGCCCCGGCCACCCGTCCGCCGTCTGCAAGGAGCACCGCGATGTCCGACCTCCGGGAGAGCACCGGCCCCGCACCCGAGGTGCTCGCCGCGTTCGAGGCCGCGACCGGCTTCATGCCCGCGGACGAGGGCCTCGCCCTGTACGCGGTCGCGCTCGACGCGGCCCGCCGCACCGGGCTGCCGGTGCTGGAGATCGGCACCTACTGCGGGCGCTCGGCGATCCTGTTGGCCGCCGCCGCCCGCGAGGCCGGCACCGTGGCGCTGACCGTGGACCACCACCGGGGGTCGGAGGAGCAGCAGCCGGGCTGGGAGTACCACGACCCGTCCCTGGTGGACCCGGAGGTCGGCCGGATGGACACCCTGCCGCGCTTTCGCCGCACCCTGCACGCCGCCGGACTGGAGGACCACGTGGTCGCGCTGGTCGGCCGCTCCCCGCAGATCGCGGCGCTGTGGGGCGGGCGGCTGGGCCTGGTGTTCATCGACGGCGGGCACACCGACGAGCACGCCACCGGCGACTACGAGGGCTGGGCGCCGCACCTGGCCCCGGAGGGCGTCCTGGTGGTGCACGACGTCTTCCCGGACCCGGCCGACGGCGGGCAGGCACCGTACCGGGTGTACCTGCGGGCACTCGCCGAGGGCTTCGAGGAGGTCTCGGTGACCGGCTCCCTGCGGGTGCTGCGCCGCCCGGTGCCGGCCGCCGGCTGAGCACGCCCCCCGCCGCCGCGCCGGCTCCGGACTCCCCGCCCCTCCCGCCGCCGCGGGCGCGGGTGCTGCCGGAGCTCCGTCCCGGCCCCCGGCAACCGGCCCCGCCGCGATCACGGATGCTCTAACGTCGTGCCACGTCGCATGGTTGTCCGGGTGCCGGGGCACCCGGTGCGGAGTTCGCCGGGTACGGTGGCCGCGCGGAACTCCGGCACCGCGGCGACGACACGGACACTCACGGCGAGGCAGGACGGCGGGGGCGAACGCATGACGGACCAGAACAACACCGCTCCGGCGGTCTGGGACCCCACGGCCCGGGGGGGCGCAGGCGGCTGGGTACGAGGCGGCGGTCAGGGCGGTCCGCCGCCACCGGGTCCGGGCGGGGGCGCGCAGCCGCCCCCCGCGCAGGGGGAGCCCCCGGCGGCGCCGCAGCGCCCCGGCCCGGCCGGTGACCAGGGGCCGCCGCCCGGCCGCCCCTATCAGGGCGCCGCCCCCGGGCACGACGAGCCGACCCGGCTCGTCCCCCCCGTCCCCTCGGACGCGCCCGGCGGGTACGGCTTCCCGCCGCCGCCCGGACCGGACCGCCCGCCGTACCAGCAGGCCTCGCCCCCGGCGCCGCCGACGCCGCCGTACCAGCAGGCGCCCTACCAGCAGCAGCCCGGCCCCGGCCAGGGCTTCCCCTCCCACGCCACCGCGGGGCCGCCGGCCGGGGCGCCCTACGAGCCCTACCCGCCGGGCCAGTACCCCGCCGGGCAGTTCGAACAGGGGCAGTTCGAGCAGGGCCAGTACGACCAGGGCCGGTTCCCGCAGGGCCAGTACGCCGGTTACCAGGAGATCGACCTCCAGGACGAGGAGCGGCGGCCGCGCAACCGCACCCCGCTGCTGGTCGCGGTCGGCCTGCTGCTGGTGCTCGGCGTGGGCGCCGGCGCGGTGTGGGCGGTGCAGAACTCCAGTTCCGGGCCGGAGAACAAGGCCGGCTCGGCCTCGGCCACCGGGCAGGCCGGCGACACCGGCGGTCAGCCCGCGCCGCTGCCCACCGGGCAGGCCTCCGCGCCGGCGAGCGCGCCGGCCTCGGCCGCCGCGAGCCCCTCGGCGACCCCGAGCGCCGACGGTGTGAAGGCGCAGACCCAGGCCAGGGCGCTGGACGAGCTGCTGACCCGCGCCGAGGGCGCCAAGGCTCCGATCGGCAGCGCGGTGGCCAAGGTCAGCAGCTGCCCGGCGAAGGCCGACATCGAGAGCGCCGCGCAGGTCTTCGACACCGGCGCCCAGCAGCGCGAGCAGTTCCTCGCCGAGCTCGTCAAGCTCGACTTCGCGGACGTGGCCGGCGGCGCGGAGGCCGTCCAGTCGCTGCGGACGGCCTGGCAGCAGTCGGCCGAGATCGACCGGGCGTACGCGGCCTGGGCCCGGGCGGTCAGTGCCCAGGGGTGCCCGAGCGGCAACGCGCCGACCACCGCCGAGAAGAAGCGGGCGGACGAGCTCAATCCGCAGGCGACCCTCGCCAAGAAGGACTTCGTCACGAAGTGGAAACCGGCGGTGGACACCTACGGGCTGACACCGCGCACCTGGGACAGGATCTGAACGACCCGTGACCGGCACCACCCCTCACCACCCCGACTCCCCCGGCCCCTTCGAGAGCCCCGAGGAGGCCCGCCCCCGGCGCGGCCGCCTGCTGGCGGTGACCGTCGGCGGCGCCCTGCTGCCGCTCTGCTTCGCCGGCTGGCTGGGTTGGCAGGCGGTGGCCGGCAAGTCCTCGGACAGCCGTCCGGCCGCCGCCTCGGACGCCCTGGCGCCGACCGGCCCGGCGCTGCCCGGCGGCTCACCGGCCGCGGGCCCGGGGAGCTCCCTGCCCACCGCGCCGGCCCAGGGCGGCACGGCGGCCGCGGCGGCGGCGCAGCCGGCCGAGCCGGCCGCCTCCCCCAGCGCGGCCGCCGCCGGCCGGGTGCTGGTCGGCCGGACGGTGCTGCTGGATCCCGGGCACAACACCGGCAACTCCGCGCACACCGCCGAGATCAACCGACAGGTCGACATCGGCAACGCCCGCAAGGAGTGCGACACCACCGGTACCTCCACCAACGCCGGCTACTCCGAGGCCGAGTACACCCTGGACGTCTCCCGGCGGGCCCGCACGATCCTGGAGGCGCGGGGCGCCACGGTGGTGTTCACCCAGGACGGTGACAAGCCCTGGGGTCCGTGCATCGACCAGCGCGCCCTGGCCGGCGGCGCCGCGCACGCGGAGGCCGCGGTGTCCGTGCACGCGGACGGCGGCCCGGCCGCCGGCAGCGGCTTCCACGTGATCATGCCGGCGAAGGTGGCCGCCGGCCGGGCCTCGAACGGCGCGATCGTCGCACCCTCGCACCGCCTGGGCCTGCTGCTGCGGGACAGCTTCAAGGCCGCCACGGGCGAGCCGTTCGCCGACTACATCGCCTCGCAGGGGCTGGACACCCGCTCGGATCTGGGCGGGCTGAACCTCTCCGCCGTGCCCAAGGTGTTCATCGAGTGCGGCAACATGCGCAACTCCGGTGACGCGCAGCGGATGACGGACCCTCAGTGGCGCCAGCAGGCGGCGCAGGGCATCGCCGACGCGCTGACGACGTTTCTGACGACACCGGGCTGACCAGCGACGGTCTTATTGCAACGACTTCGCCCCATTCCGGAACCCGCCGTGCACACGCTCGGGCGTTGGCCCTAGGCTCTTGGTCCGTTCGGGAGTTTTCCCGTCCGGTGACCGTCCGGCAATCCGGACACGCAAGCTGCCGTACACGACACACCAACGAGGGGAACGTTAGTGAATCTGCGCGCTCTCACCAGGGGAGACGCCGCCGTCGCAGGCGCGGCCGTCCTGCTGTTCATCGCGTCCTTCCTGCCGTACACGACCTTCGACGCCTGTTCCGGTGTCAAGAGCCCGACCTGCTACTCGGTCTCCAACAGCGCCTGGAACACCGGTCTCTTCCCGATCCTGCCGTCGATCTTCCTGCTCGGCCTGGCCGCCGCGGCCCTGATCCTGGTGCAGCGCTTCCAGGGCGCGGCGGCCGCCACCCGCCAGGTGCTCGGTCTGCGGCTCGACCAGTGGGGCATCGCCTTCGCGGTCGCCGCGCTCTGGTCCGCGGTCTGGGCGCTCGGCGGCGGCGGCGACAGTTCGGCGTACGGTCACGGCTTCGGTGCCTGGCTGGCCGTCCTCTCGCTGATCGTGCTCGCCGGTGCGGCCGCCGCCGGTCCGCTGGTGCCCGCGCTGCAGGCGCCGCTGGTCACCGACAAGCCGGCCGTCCAGCCCGGCTACCCCGGCACGGCCGGCTACCCGGCGCCCGGCGTGGGCCAGCCCCAGCCCGGCCAGTACGGCTACCCCGTCCCCGGCCAGGAGGGCGCGCAGCCGCCGGCCTACGGCCAGCCGCAGCAGGGCGGTTACGGCTACCCGGCGCCCGGCCAGCCGCAGGACGCCTCGCTCGGCGGCCAGCCGGCCCAGGTCCAGCAGCCGGTGCAGGCGCAGGCCGCGCCGGTGCAGGCCGCGCCCGCCGCGGACTTCGCGCCGTTCTGGTTCGCCGTCCCGGAGCAGCGCCAGCTGGCTCCGAAGGACAACCCGCACGGCGGCCCGGTGGGCGAGCTCGTCCCCGGCACCTGGTACCTCGCGGTCGAGCAGCGCGGTGCGGCCCTGGTGGCCCAGCTGCAGGACGGCAGCCAGGGTGTGCTGAACGACACCACGGGCATCCAGCGCGGCTGAGTGCCCCGCGGGAGCAGACGAGTGGGGCGGGACCGGATCTCTCCGGTCCCGCCCCACTCGTTTTCGCTCGTTGTCACCGGGCCCGCTTCGGCCCGCTCAGCCGGCTCGTTCGCCCGGCTCCGTTGCCCGGCCCGGTCGCCCCGGCCCGCCCGCCGGGCGGCGGCTCAGCAGCAGTCCTGCACCAGCAGTCCGGTGGGCAGCTGCTCGCCGCCGAAGACCGCGACGGTGGCCGGGTCGCCGCCCAGGGCGGCCACCGCGAGCAGCAGCGCACCCGCCGTCCAGGTGGTGCGCTCCTCCGGCCACACGGCGTCGTTCTCGAACACGTACCCCGTCCAGTACGAGCCGTCGGTGTGCCGCAGCCGCTGGATCCAGCGCAGGATCTCCACCGCGCGGTCGGACTCGCCGACCGCCCAGAGGGCGAGCGCGAGTTCGGCGCTCTCCCCGCCGGTCACCCAGGGCCGGTCGCTGACGCAGCGCACGCCGAGCCCGGGCACCACGAAGCGCTCCCAGTCCCGCTCGACCCGCTCCAGCGCGGCCGGGCCGCGCAGCGCGGTGCCCAGCACCGGGTAGTACCAGTCCATCGAGAAGCGGTCCTTGTCGAGGAACCGCTCCGGGTGGCGGGCCACCGCGTGCTGCAGCCGCCCGGCCGCCAGCTCCCAGTCGGGCTGCGGCTCCTCCAGGTAGTCGGCGACGGCCAGTCCGCAGCGCAGCGCGTGCAGGATGCTGGACGAGCCGGTGAGCAGCGCCTCGTCGGGCGCGGTGCCGTCCTCGTCGAGCCGCCAGGCGATCGGGCCGCCGGGCAGGCGCAGGCCGACGGTGAAGTCCAGGGCGCGCCGGACCGTGGGCCAGATCCAGTCCAGGAACGCGTCGTCGCCGGTGCTGAGGTGGTGGTGCCAGACCCCGACCGCGACGTACGCGCAGAAGTTGGTCTCCTTCGAGGCGTTGGAGACCGCCCCGGCGGTGTAGCCGGCGTACCAGGACCCGTCGGCGTTCTGGTTGGCCGCCAGCCAGCGGTAGGCGGCCTCGGCGGCGGCGTGCTCGCCGGCGGTGTCCAGGGCCATCGCGGCCTCGGTGTGGTCCCAGGGGTCGAGGTGGTGGCCGGTGAACCAGGGGATGGCGCCGTCCGCCTGCTGCTCGGCCAGGATGCTGCGGACGGTGGCGGCCGCCTGCTCGGCGTCGAGCACCCCGTCCAGCAGCAGTGCCTCCGGAACGGCGGCGGTCACGCGCCGGCCTCGTCGGCGGGCTGTGCGGCGGTCTGGGCGGCGGGCCGCTGCGGCTTGCTGGCGTACGCGACGAAGCTCTTGCCGATGACCGGGTTGAGGGCCTTCTCGGCGGCCTTGGTGAGGGTGCTGATCACCGGGGTGCCGACGATGTCCCAGACCAGCAGCTGGTGGTAGGCCTTGACCGGCAGCGCCTTGTCGTTGTCGACGCCGACCGCGCACTTGATCCACCAGTACGGGGAGTGCAGCGCGTGCGCGTGGTGGGTGCCGTACGGCGTGAGGCCGGCGTCGGTCAGCTTCTCCAGCAGTTCGTCGCCGCGGTAGATCCGGATGTGGCCGCCCTCGTTGGCGTGGTACTCGTCGGAGAGCGCCCAGCAGATCTTCTCGGGCAGCCAGCGCGGCACCGTGACGGCGAGCAGCCCGCCGGGCTTGAGCACCCGGAACATCTCGTTGAGCACGCCCTTGTCGTCCGGGATGTGCTCCATCACCTCAGAGATGATGATCTTGTCGAAGTACTCGTCCTCGAACGGCAGCGCGAGCGCGTTGCCCTCCATCGCCTCCGCGGACGCGCCGGCCGGGGCCTCGCCCGCCTCCGCCATCGCCGCGAACCACTTCCGGACCTCGGCGATCTCCTCGGCGTTCTGGTCGAGGGCGACCACCCGGGCGCCGCGTCGGTAGCACTCGAAGGCATGCCGGCCCCCGCCGCAGCCCAGGTCGAGCACCCGGTCGCCGGGGGCGAGCGGGAAGCGCGAGAAATCGACGGTCAGCACTGCGGGGCTCCCATTCCTTGGTACCAAACGTTCTTGAGGTCACGTCGGACGACGCCGCCCGGCTCCGCCGGAGCGATGTCCGGGGTGGCCGCGCACCGGCAACCGCACACGGCCGGGCCGTCAGGCCACGTAGCGCCAGCCCGCACCGGAACGGGCCCGCTGCCCGGCCCCGGTGGCGATCGCCGCCCGGTAGCGCTCGACGGTCAGCTCCGCCGCCCGCTCCCAGGTGAACCGCGCCAGCACCCGCTCGCGCCCGGCGGCGCCCAGCGCCGCCCGCAGCCCCGGGTCGTCCAGCAGCCGGCCCAGGGCCGTCGCCAGCGCGCCGGCGTCGCCCGGCGGGACGGCCAGGCAGCTCTCCCCGTCCGGACCGGCCACCTCGGGGATCGCCCCGCCGGTGGTGGCGACCAGCGGCGTACCGGTGGCCATCGCCTCCGCCGCCGGCAGCGAGAAGCCCTCGTACAGCGACGGCACGCAGGCCACCTCGGCGGAGCGGTAGAGGTCCACCAGCTCCCGGTCGGTCAGCCCGCTGCGGAACTCGATGTACGGCTCCAGCCCGAAGCGCCGGACGGCCTCCGCCACCGGGCCGTCCGAGCGCTGCTTGCAGACCACCACCAGGTGCGCCTCGCGCTCGGTGCGGACCTTCGCCAGCGCCTCCACCAGGTGGACCAGTCCCTTCAGCGGGACGTCCGCGCTGGAGGTGGTGACGATCCGGCCGGGCACCTGCGCGATCTCCCCGGAGGGCGACCACAGCCGGGTGTCGGCACCGATCGGCACCACCGAGACGGCGCCCGGCGCGGCGCCCAGGTGCTCGGCGATCTCGGCCTTGGAGCTGCCGGAGACGGTGATGATGTGGTCGAGCCGGGCGGCCACCCGGCGCTGCATCCGGGTGAAGGAGTACCAGCGGCGCAGCGACAGCCGGCGCAGCCGGGTCGGCGCGGCGTCGAGCTCCAGCTGCCGGTCCACCGTGATCGGGTGGTGGATCGTGGTGACCAGCGGGAACCCGTGCCGCTCCAGGCCCAGCAGGCCGTAGCCGAGGGTCTGGTTGTCGTGCACGACGTCGTAGCGGCCCTTGTGCGCGGCCAGGTAGCGGCGGGCGCGCAGCGAGAAGGTCAGCGGCTCGGGGAACCCGCCGGTGCGCATGGTGGCGACCTCCAGCACGTCCACCGGCCCGCGGTACTCGGCGAGCCTCGGGGTGCGGAACGGGTCGTCGGCGCGGTAGAGGTCCAGGCTCGGCAGCTCCACCAGGCGCACCGAGCCCGGGCCCGCCACCTCGTCCAGCACCGGGAAGGGCTGGGATCCGATCACGTCCACGTGGTGGCCGAGGCGGGCCAGTTCACGGGACAGGTGCCGGACGTACACGCCCTGACCGCCGCAGAACGGGTCGCCGCGGTAGGACAGCAGGGCAATCCGCAGCGGCTGCGCGGTCATCCTCGGCCCCTCATCTCTGCTGCTCGGGTGTGATCCACTCGTCCGGGCCGGAGCCGGCCCACGGCGCTAAAGTAGATCAGGTTTCACTGTGGCGTGGAGCTCGTCATTGAGCATGTGAACAATGAGAGACCTTGAAGATACCGGCCCGTAGCTTGTGGTTCAGAGCCAGGGATGGTGATTCACGCCACGCCCGCGGCCCACTCCGCGACCCGATCTGCGACCCATCGTGACCTCGCGCCCTGGGGGCCCCATGCCGACCACCACGCCCGACCCGGCCGCCGCCCGGATCGCGGGCCCCGCGCTCAGCGCGCGCCAGGCCGAGCGCCGGTCGCGGATCCTGCGCGCCGCCTCCGCCCTGGCGGCCCGGGGCGGGTACGAGGCGGTGCAGATGCGCGAGGTGGCGGACGGCGCGCAGGTCGCGCTCGGCACGCTCTACCGCTACTTCCCCTCCAAGGTGCACCTGCTGGTGGCGGTGATGCAGGAGCAGCTCCAGCAGCTGCACGAGCAGGTCAGGCGGCATCCGCCGGCCGGGGACGACCCCGCCCTGCGGGTGGCCGAAACCCTCACCCTGGCCTTCCACGCCCTCCAGCGCGAGCCGCTGCTGGCCGAGGCGATGGTGCGTGCGCTGTCCTTCGCCGACCGTTCGGTCAGCGCCGAGGTCGACCGGGTCAGCGGCCTGACCTCGCAGATCATCCTGGACGCCATCGGGCAGGCCGGGCCGCCCAGCGAGGAGCAGCGCGCCGCCGTCCGCGTGATCGAGCACACCTGGCACTCCGCGCTGGTCTCCTGGCTCTCCGGCCGCGCCTCGATCGGCGAGGTCCGGGCCGACCTGCGGACCGCCGCCCGGCTGCTCGACCTGCCGGGCGCCCCGGGGTCGGACGCCCCGCGCCGGCGATAACCGGTTCTCGTTCCCGCCCGCGGTGTGCGACCGAGCCCACACCGCACGCGCACCTGGCCGGCGGACGCTGCGGATAGAGTCGACGGGCACCACAACTGCATCCGCCTCTCTTCCGGGGAAAGCCGGTGCGAAACCGGCGCTGACCCCGCAACCGTGAGCCCGCGCGCCCAGGCGCCGGGCGAGCCGGACCGCCCGGGGAGCGGCGAGCGGCCAGGCCGGGCGCCCGCCCGGCACCGTCGAGGTCTACGGACGGCCCGTCACGGGCCACCCACCGCTCATCGAAAGGCACCACCCGCCATGCTGACCGCCGCCCGCACGGGCGCCGCCGTCCTGTCCGCCCTGCTGCTGGCCGGCGCCGGCGCCGCGCCGGCCCTCGCCGACAGCCCCTCCCCCACCGCCACCGTCGCCGTCCCCGCCGGGCTCTACGGACAGGGCGACCCCACCTACGACGGCGTCTGGCGCCAGTCGCTGGCCCTGGCCGCGCTCGCGGGCGTGCACGCCGTGCCCGCCGACAGTGCGGTCGGCTGGCTCACCGGCCAGCAGTGCGCGGACGGCGGCTGGCCGTCCTTCCGCCCCGACACCGCCGTCCCGTGCGACGCCCCGACGGAGGACAGCAACGCCACCGCCGTCGCCGTCCAGGCCCTCGCCGCGCTCGGCGGCCACCAGGACGCCGTCGACAAGGGCGTGGCCTGGCTGAAGGCCAACCAGAACGCGGACGGCAGCTGGGCCTACAACCCGGGCAGCCCCGGCGACGCCAACTCCACCGGCCTCACCGTCACCGCCCTGCTCGCGGCCAAGGCCGACCCGGCGACCGTGGCGAAGGCCGGCCGCAGCGGCTACGACGGCCTGGCGCTCTTCCAGCTCGGCTGCGCCTCGCCCGCCGAGCAGCGCGGCGCGTTCGCGTACCAGCCCGACCCGGCCGGTGCGCTGGCCGCCAACGCGCTGGCCTCCTCGCAGGCCGCGCTGGCCGCCGCCGGGGGCCGCCTGCCGGTCGTCAACACCAACCAGGTCGACGCCGCGGCCAAGGCCCTCGCCTGCACCGCCGGCGCCGCCGCGCAGCCCGTTGCGCGCGCCGACTCGGCCGAGGCCGCCGCCGCGTACCTGGCCGGGCAGCTCGCCGCCGGCGACCAGCACCTGATGCTGACCCTGCCGGGCGCGACCCCGACCCCCGACTACACCGCGACCGCCTGGGCGGCGCTCAGCCTGATCCAGTCCGGTCACGCCAAGCAGGCCGTCGGCGCCGTCGACTGGCTGGCCGCCCAGGGCGGCACCTGGACGAAGGGCGGCACCGACGCGTCCGCCACCGCCACCCTCGTCCTGGTCGCGCAGGCCGCGCAGCGCGACCCGGCCGCCTTCGGCGGGACGAACCTCCTCCAGCAGCTCACCGCGGCCGGCCCGGCGCTCAAGTCGGCGCCGGCCTCGCCGGCCGCCACCGCCGCGGCGAAGGACGACAAGGGCGGCGTCTCGACCCTCTGGGTCATCGGCGTCGGCCTGCTGATCGGCATCGGCGGCGGCCTGCTGCTCAGCCTGCAGCGCCGGCGCGGCAACCGGGACGCCGCCGGGAAGCCCGGCAGGTGATCCGCCAGGCACGCCCCCGGGCGGTGGCGGCCACCCTGGTCGCCACCGCCCTGCTGGGCCTCCTCGGTGCCCTGACCGCCGCCCCCGCGCACGCGACCGGCTACCGCTACTGGTCCTTCTGGAAGTGGTCGGCCGGCGCCTGGACCTACCAGCAGCAGGGCCCGGCCCTCTACGTGCCGCCGGACGGCTCGGTGGACGGCTGGCGCTTCGCGGTCAGTCCGGACGGCGGCCGGGACGCCGCCCGACCGGGCTCGCCCGGCGACTTCGACGCCGCCTGCGCCGCCACCCCGGCGCAGGCCGGCCGCAAGCGGGTCGCCGTCGTCCTGGACTTCGGCACCGCCGCCGACGCCCCGCCCGGCGCGCTCCCCGACGGCGCGGCGCCGCCCGCACCGCGGACGGGCTGCGCCTCGGTGGCCACCGCCGCCAGCTCCGCGGAGGTGCTGGCCGCCCTGGCGCCGCCGCTGCGCTACGACGGCGCCGGCATCCTGTGCGCCATCGCCGGCTACCCGAAGGCGGGCTGCGGCGAGGCCCTCGCCCCGTCCGGACCCGACTCCGGCGGCTCCGGCGGCCCGGACCTCGGTCTGATCGCGGGTGGCGCCGTCGTCGCGGTGCTGGCCGCCGGCGCGGTCTGGCAGGCCCGCCGGCGCCGCTGACCGACCGGGCTTGCCACACCCCATACCCCGCACCCCTGTTGACCTCCCAGGACACTCCCCACCAGGACCTCTCGTGACCAGAGCCCGCCGCACCCGCCCGGCCGCCGGCCCGCGCCACCTGCACCCAGGGGCGTGGTGGCTGTGGGCGCTCGGCATGGGCGCGGCGGCCTCCCGCACCACCGATCCGCTGCTGCTCCTGCTGATCATCGCCGTCACCGGGTACGTGGTCGCGGCCCGGCGCAGCGACGCACCCTGGTCGCGCTCGTACGGGACCTTCCTGCGGCTGGGCCTGCTGGTGCTGGGCATCCGGCTGCTGTTCGCCGTCCTGCTGGGCTCGCCCGTCCCCGGCACGCACGTGCTCTTCACCCTGCCGGAACTGCCGCTGCCCGCCTGGGCGCAGGGGGTGCGGGTCGGCGGCCGGGTCACCGTCGAGGGCCTGCTCTTCGCGCTGTACGACGGGCTGAAGCTCGCCACCCTGCTGATCTGCGTCGGCGCCGCCAACGCGCTGGCCGGCCCGGCCCGGCTGCTGCGCACCCTGCCCGGCGCGCTCTACGAGGCGGGTGTCGCCGTGGTGGTGGCGATGACCTTCGCACCCCACCTGGTCGCCGACGTCCGGCGGCTGCGGGCCGCCCGCCGGCTGCGCGGCCGCTCCGACCGGGGCGCCCGGGCCCTGCTCAGCGTCGGACTGCCGGTGTTGGAGGGCGCGTTGGAGCGCTCGGTCGCGCTGGCCGCCGCGATGGACACCCGGGGGTTCGGCCGCACGGCCGACGTGCCGCCCCGGGTCGCCCGCACGACCGCCGCGCTGACCCTGGCCGGACTGCTCGGGATCTGCGCCGCCGCGTACGGGCTGCTCGGCTCGGCGGCCACCGCCTGGACGCTGCCCGTCCTCGGGCTCGGACTGGCCGCCGCGTTCGCCGGACTGCTGCTCGGCAGCCGGCGGGCCCTCAGGACCCGCTACCGCCCGGACCCCTGGGCCTGGCGGGAGTGGGCGGTGGCCGGCTCCGGGGTGCTGGTGGCGGCCCTGGTGATCCGGCTGGCGGCGCTCGACCCGGCCGCCTTCACCCCCTCCCTCGTCCCGCTCGTCGCACCGGCCCTGCCCCTGACCGCCGCGCTGGCCGTGCTGGTCGGCCTGGTGCCGGCGGTCGCCGCCCCGATCCCGCCCCGGAGTGTCTCGTGATCACCTTCGACCAGGTCTCGGTCAGCTACCCGGACGCCTCCGCACCCGCCCTCGACGGCCTCGACCTGACCGTCGCCGAGGGCGAACTCTGCCTGCTGGTCGGCCCGTCGGGCTCGGGCAAGTCCACCCTGCTCGGCACCGTCAGCGGTCTCGTCCCGCACTTCACCGGCGGCGTGCTGCACGGCCGCGTCACCGTCGGCGGCCGTGACACCCGCACCCACCGGCCGCGCGAACTCGCCGATCTGGTGGGCACGGTGGGGCAGGACCCGCTCGCACACTTCGTCACCGACACGGTCGAGGACGAACTCGCCTACGGCATGGAGTCGCTCGGCCTGGCCCCCGAGGTGATGCGCCGCCGGGTCGAGGAGACCCTCGACCTGCTCGGCCTCGCCGACCTGCGCGGGCGCGCACTGGGCTCGCTGTCCGGCGGGCAGCAGCAGCGGGTGGCGATCGGCTCGGTGCTGACCGTCCACCCGAAGGTCCTCGTACTGGACGAACCCACCTCCGCCCTCGACCCCGGGGCCGCCGAGGAGGTGTTGGCCGTCCTGCAGCGGCTCGTCCACGACCTCGGCACCACCGTGCTGATGGCCGAGCACCGTCTGGAGCGGGTCGTCCAGTACGCCGACCAGGTGCTGCTGCTGCCCGGCGCCGGGCAGCGGCCCGTCCTGGGCGAGCCCGCCGAGGTGATGGCGCAGTCGCCCGTCCACCCGCCCGTCGTCGCCCTCGGGCGGCTGGCCGGCTGGTCGCCGCCGCCGCTCTCGGTCCGCGACGCCCGGCGCCGCGCCGGCGCGCTGCGGGCCCGCCTCGACGACCTGCCGCCGGCTGCCGACGCACCGGACGGCGCCGCACCGGACGCGGACCGGGCCGCCGCCGCGACCGCCGGCCGAGCTCCGGCCGGCGACCCGGTCGCGACCGTCGAACGCCTGGTCGTCCGGCGCGGGCCGGTGCCCGCCCTGCGCGGCGTCGACCTGACCCTGCACGCCGGCGAGATCACCGCCCTGATGGGCCGCAACGGCGCCGGCAAGTCCACCCTGCTCGGCAGCCTGGTCGGCCTGCACGCGCCGGCGGCCGGCAGCGTACGGGTCGGCGGGCTGACCCCGCACCGGGCCCGGCCGAAGGACCTGGTCCGCCGGGCCGGGCTGGTCCCGCAGGATCCGCGCGACCTGCTGTTCTGCGAGAGCGTCGGCGCCGAGTGCGCCGCCGCCGACCAGGACGCGGACGCCGCCCCCGGCACCTGCCGCGCCCTGGTCGAGCGGCTGCTGCCGGGCATCGGGGACGGCGCCCACCCGCGCGACCTCTCCGAGGGCCAGCGGCTCTCGCTCGCGCTGGCCGTCGTCCTGACCTCCCGGCCGCCGCTGCTGCTGCTGGACGAGCCCACCCGCGGGCTCGACTACGCGGCGAAGGCCCGGCTGGTGGAGATCCTGCGCGGGCTGGCCGCCGACTCGCACGCCGTCCTGCTCGCCACCCACGACGTCGAACTCGCGGCCGCACTGGCCCACCGCACGGTGATCCTCGCCGAGGGCGAGGTGGTCGCGGACGGCCCGACGGCGGACGTCGTGCTCTCCTCCCCCGCCTTCGCCCCGCAGGTCGCCAAGATCCTCGGCCCCGCGCGCTGGCTGACCGTCGAGCAGGTCGAACGCGCCCTGGCGGGAGCGGAGGTCGGCCCGGCATGAGCGCACAGCCCGCCCCCGGCGACCACGGCACGGCCGGTACCGCCGGCCCGACACCCGCGCCCGCTTCCGCCTCCGCCTCCGTCGACCGCGCCAGGCTGGCCCGTCCCGTCCCGCTCGGCCGGCGCTCGACCGCCACCCTGCTGCTCATCTCGGCGATCGGCGTGGTGGCCTTCGGCTGGCCGCTGCTCGCCTCGACCGGGTCCGCGCTGGTCGGCCACTCCGCCGACGCCCCCTGGCTCTTCGCCCTGCTGCTGCCGCTGCTGCTCGCCGTGGTGGTGGCGCAGATCTCCGAGGGCCGCTCGGCCACCGGCGAGCCGGGCATGGACGCGAAGGCCGTCGCCCTGCTGGGCATGCTGGCGGCGGCCGGCGCGGCCCTGCGCCCGCTGGGGGCGGGCACGGCCGGGCTGGAGCCGATGTTCTTCCTGATGGTGCTCTCCGGACGGGTCCTCGGACCGGGCTTCGGCTTCGTCCTGGGCTCGGTCTCGATGTTCGCCTCCGCCCTGCTGACCGGCGGCGTCGGCCCGTGGCTGCCGTTCCAGATGCTCTCGATGGGCTGGGTCTGCCTCGGGGCCGGCCTGCTCCCGGGCGCCGCCGCCCTGCGCGGCCGGCGCGAACTCGCGTTGCTGGCCGGCTACGGCGCCTGCTCCGCCGTCGCGTACGGGACGATCATGAACCTGCAGGGCTGGCCGTACATCGGCGGCCTCTCCAGCTCGATCTCCTTCGTGGCCGGCGCGCCGCTGAGCGAGAACCTCCCCCGCTTCGCGGCCTACTGCCTCACCACCTCGCTCGGCTGGGACCTGCCCCGCGCCGCCCTCACCGTCGTCCTCTGCCTCACCCTCGGCGGGCCGGTGCTGCGCACCCTGCGCCGGGCCTCCCGCCGGGCCGCCTTCGGCGCCCCCGTCGCCTTCACCGCGGCGCGGACGCCGTCCGAGGAGGACGCCCGCCCGCGCTGAGCCGGCGCTCCGGGCCGTCGTGTCCCGGCCGACCGCGCTCCCGTGCCGGGGGCTCCGCCGCCGCCCTTACGGACGGGCGGCGGAGCCCGGGCACGGCGGGGTCAGGCCTTCGGCCCCGCGGACTGGACGACCTCGAAGGACCACAGGGTGGACCCGGAGGCGGCCGGTCGCTGCGCGGCGCCGCCCTCGGCGGCCGGCGGGCCCTGGCGGTGGGCCGCCTGCATCGGGCCCTCCATCCACGCCTTGAAGTGCTCCTCGGTGGCCCAGCGGGTGTAGACGAGGTACTGGTCGGTGCCCTCCACCGGTCGCAGCAGCTCGAACCACTCGAACCCGTCCGAGTTCTCGACCGCACCGGCCCGCGAGGCGAACCGCTGCTCCAGCACCTCGCGCTGCTCCGCCGGAACGGTGAGCACGTTGATCTTCACGACTGCCACTGCTGGCCCCTCTCATCCAGCCGGGCCCCGGCGTGCGGGTACCCGGCCCCGACCTTCTCCGAGCAGTCTCCTACACCGCCGCGGGCCGGGGCCGGGCGCCGCCCCCGTCTCCCCCCGACACCCCAAGTGGTCTGGACCATTTGCCCCCCATGCGGCACTATGCTCGGTTCACGATCTTTCGGCCCCTTGCGCTCCCAATCGGCGAATTATCTGCTTCGCCGGGGCTTTATCCGAATTCCTGCGCGGATCCCCCGGAACCGGACTTCCGCACCGGCAGTCCACTCGAATCCCTTGACGCCCCGTCAATTCCGTCAGTAGCCTTTCGGCAGCAGGAGAGCAGCCACGGGACAGGTCGGACCCCGGGCCGCACACCTGGTGAATTCACGGCGATCGGATCGTGGCCCCGGGCCACCGACCGCCGGCCGGTCGCCGCCATCGCAGTCGGCCACCGGGCCGGCCGGACACCGCTCCGCCCTGCACCGCTCCGCCACCGGCACGCCGGCTCCCGAGTCCGCCGTGCGCGCCGCCCCACCGCGCTGCCCACCCCGTCATGCTGCCCTTCACGGCGTCCGCCCGACGCTGCCGTTCGGCGTGCCCGGACGGCGATCACCCCGGTACCCCCGCCACCGGCGGCACGTCCGCGCCGGTCGGGACGCTCTCCCACCGCACCCGCACCCGCATCCGCATCCGCACCCGCGTACGACGTGCCGCGCCCGCCCACCGATCCGCCTCCCCGGACCACCGCAGGCGAGGCGCACCCCCTCACGGTCGAACCCAGCCGCGAAACGCGGCCGGGCGCCCGACCGGCCTCCGGCCTGCCCGAACGGAAACCGACCGCGCGCCCGACCACCCCGAGGAGCGGGATCCGCCGCCACCGGATCACCGCTCCCGGGCAGCCGCGGAAATTCGTCGGAATATCCCCGGCGGCATTCCGTGCGGCGACACCGAAAGCGACGAAAAGCGCTCCGCACTCGATCCCGGCAAAAAGACCGCCCGCCCCGACCATCGACATGAGGTATTCATGGACCCGCTCGACCGTCCGGTGAAGCTCAGCGGCGCAGTGATGACCCACCCCGACCGCCTGGCCGAGGCCCGGCAGATCGCCGAGGTCGACCCGCTGGGCCGGATCAAGGTGGTGGTGGACCCCGAGCCCGCGGGCCGGCCGACCGCCCTCCGGGTGGCGCCGCTGTCCTGGGCCTGCGTGGAGCCCGACGCCACCCACCACCTGGTGCTCCAGGACGACGTGGCACTCGCCGAGGGCTTCTTCGACCACGTCGAGAAGGTCGCGGCGGCGGCCGGGAACGAGGCGGTCGCCTTCTACGCCGGCTGGGACAGCCGCAACGGCGGCGTGGCCCGGCTCGCGGCCCTGACCGGCGCGCCCTGGGCCTACACCCTCCAGGAGCACGTGCCCTGCTACGCCCTGCTGCTGCCGGCCGAACTGGCCCGGGGCTACGCACAGTTCCAGCAGGAGGACGAGCCGGGCTGGCCCTACGACGTCGTCGTGCAGCGCTATCTGAACGCCCGCGGGGTGCCCGTCCGGTTCTGCACCCCCAGCCTGGTGCAGCACATGGACATGCCCAGCCTCGCCGGCAACGCCTACCACGGGCTGCGCCAGGCCACCCTCTACTCGGACCGGGTGGTGGAACCGGCGACCTACGAGAGCGTCCGGTTCCCGGTCGTCCCGTTCTACCGGTACGGCCTGGCCCGGTGCGCGATCCGCGACGGCGGCGAGTGGGAGTACGTCGAGACCGAGCGCCACCTGCGGCGGACCGGACTGCTGGACGCCTGCCTGGCCGGCCTCGCGACGGCCGAACCCGCCCCGCGGCTCTCGGAGCGGATCCGCCGGGACGTGTGGGTGACGGCGTTCGCCATCGGTGCGGTCACCGCCGACGCACCCGAGCCCGACGCCGCGGTCGCCGCCGCGGCGATGCAGACGCTGGGGCCCGGCGGCCTGTGCGAGGACTACCCCGCCGGCGAACTGCTCGACCTGGCCCACCCGATCCGGGACCTGGCGCTGGCCGCGCTCGGAGCGGGCCGCCGGGCCGGGCGGCCCGCCGCCGACCGGGCCCCGGTCGCCGTCACCGGTGGCGAGGGCCGCTTCGCCGGCCAGCTGGCGCGGCTGCTCGGCGACCAGGACCACCTGGTCGGCCGGGTCGCCGGGGGGCCGGCCGGCCCCGACCTGGCCGGCGCCGCGTACGTGGTGCACCTGGGCGACCCCTCCGCGGGCCCCGAGCTGCTGGACGAGGTCCTGGCCGCCGCCGCTGCCGCCCGGGTGGAGCGCCTGGTGTACGCCGGGTCCGCCGCGGTGTACCGCGGCAGCGGCGACCGGGTCGTCACCGAGCAGGATGTGACGGCGCCGCCGCAGGACGGGGTCGCCCGCTCCTGGTGGCAGGAGGAGCAGCGGTGCCGCGAGTGGGGCGAGCGGACCGGGACGGCCGTCCAGGTGCTGCGCCTCGCCGACCCGGTCGGGCCGCACGCCGCCCGCGGCAGCGCGCCCGTCCAGTTCGTCCACCTGGCCTGGACCCGCCACCCGCAGTCGATCCGGCCCGGGCGGGTGCACCAGGTACTGGACTACCGCGACCTGGCGGACGTGATCGGCACCGTCCTCGCCGCGCCGGTGTCGGCGCCCGTCCTCAACGTGGCCTCGGCCACCTACACCGAGGAGGAGCTGGCCGACCTGGTCGCCGAGGTCTCCCGCCGCACGCCGTGGGAGGTCGACCCGCAGGGCGCGGTCGAGCGGTGGAGCATGGCGACGGGCCTGGTCGAGGGCGAACTGCGCTGGAGCCCCACGGCCTCGGTCTTCGAGGGGATGCGCGACCTGTCCCAGTGGTACGCCTGCGACATCCACGGCGGCGAGGACATCAAGTAACCGGACGACCCGGACCGGCCGGCGGCCACGCCCGCCGACCTCACTGACCTCAAAGGAGACACGATGTCCGGTATAGCCGGGTTGGTAGATTTCGCCCGCGACGTGACGCTCAGCCCGGGCGCCGCGCAGGCCATGACGGCGACCATGGTGCGGCGCGGCCCCGCGGCCGGCGGCACCTGGATCTCGAAGCACGCCGCCCTGGGACAGCGGATGCTGTCCACCGCCGGCCTGGAGGGGGAGAGCCTCCCCGTCAGGGTCGAGGACGGCTCCGGCCGGCACGCGGTCGTCACCTTCAGCGGCGAGACGTACAACTCCGGGGAGCTGCGCGCCCGGCTGCGCGCCCTCGGCCACTCCTTCCGGACCGCCACCGACGCCGAGGTGGTCCTGCACGCGTACCTGGAGTGGGGTGCCGACTGCGTCCGACAGCTCGACGGCGTCTACGCGTTCGCCGTCTGGGACGAGCGCCGCCAGGAGCTGCTGCTGGTGCGCGACCGGGCGGGCGTGAAGCCCCTCCACTACGCGCCGACCCCGTCCGGCGTGCTGTTCGGCTCCGAGCCGAAGGCCGTCCTCGCCCACCCGGACTTCGCACCGGTGGTCGACGCCGACGGCCTGCGTGACATCCTCGCGGTGGCCAGGGTGCCCGGGCGGGCGGTCTTCCGCGGCCTGACGGAGGTCCTGCCCGGCTGCACGGTGCGGGTCACCCGGGAGGGCGTCACGGCGCAGCGCTACTGGGGGCTGCAGGTCAGGGAGCACACCGACTCGCTGGAGCGGACCGTCGCCACCACGCGCGAACTGCTGGAGTCGGTGGTGGCCCAGCAGATGGTGGCCGACGTCCCCCCGTGCGCCCTGCTCTCGGGCGGCCTGGACTCCAGCTCGCTCACCGCGCTCGCGGCCGGGGTGGCGCGCCGCGAGGGCCTGGGCCGGATCCGCTCGTTCACGGTCGACGACCGCGATCCCGCCCGGCCCGACGGCGGCCTCGGCAACGAGGACCACCTCTACGCGCGCCTGATGGCCGAGCACGTCGGCTCGGACCTGAGCGAGCTGCCGCTGGACGCGCTCGACCTGCTCGACCCGGCCCTGCGGGCCGCCGTCCTCGCCGCCTACGACCTGCCGATCAACAAGGGCGACCAGTACGCCTCCCTGCACCTGCTGTTCGCCGCCGCGCGGCAGCACGCCACCGTGGCCCTGTCCGGGGAGTGCGGCGACGACGTCTTCGGCGGGTACAACTGGCAGCGCCTGCCGGAGTGGGTCTTCAGCGGCACCTTCCCGTGGGTGCAGGAGGGCCGGGCGCGCTACCAGGGGTACGACGCCGTCTTCGACCCCGACCTGCTCGGCAAGCTCGACCTGGCCGCGTACGAACACGACTCGCACAGCGCGGCGGTGGCGGAGATCGCGGCGAAGGAGCACGTCACCGACCCCGCCGAGGCGCGCTACCGGGAGGTGACCTACCTCGCGCTGACCCGGCACTCCCGGGTGCTCTTCGACCGGCTGGACCGGCTGGGGATGAGCAGCGGGCTGCAGATCAGGATCCCGTTCGCCGATCACAAGCTGCTCGACTACGCCTTCAACATCCCCTGGGCGATGAAGAGTTTCGACGGCCGGGAGAAGAGCCTGCTGCGGGCGGCGATGCGCGACCTGCTGCCCGAGGCGGTGGCCATGCGGATCAAGACGCCGTACCCCAACCTGCGCGCCGGTGCCTACGATCGGATGCTCCGCGAGCGGCTGGCCGACGTCGTCCGCGATCCGCGGAGCCCGGCCGCACCACTGTTCTCCGACGCGCTCCGGCAGGCGGTGGCCGAGAGCGGGAGCGCCGCGCTGGAGCACGGCGTGAGCCGCGCGGCCCTGGAGACCGGGCTCCAACTGGACGGCTGGCTGCGGGCATACGACGTGCGGATCGCCCTCTGAGCCAGGCCTGATCCCACGGCTCCCCGGGGCGACCGCGCCTCGGGGGGCCGACACCGACGCCGTACCGAAGAGGATCCCTGATGCGACAGCCCGCCGCCCCGTCCCGCCTGTGGACGTGGAACTTCGGCTTCTACTTCACCGCCCGCGTCGTCTCGCAGGTGGGCGACACGATGATCCCGGTCGCGACGGCGGTCGCGATGCTCTCGCTCGGCTACGGCGTCAGCGGGGTCGGCTTCGCGCTCGGTGCCTGGATGGGGGCGTTCGCACTGTTCGTGGTGTTCGGCGGGGTGTTCGCCGACCGGTTCCACCCGCGGCCGCTGATGATCGGCGCGGACGCCGTCCGGTTCCTGGTGCAGGTGGCGGTCACGGCCTGTCTCTGGCTCGGGCACCCGCCGCTGTGGTTCATGGTCGCCGCGGCGCTGGCCGGCGGCGTCGCCACCGCGATGTTCCAGCCCGGTACGTCGAGCCTGGTGCCGCAGGTCGCCGCCGACGCCCAGCAGGCGAACGGGGTGCTGCGGGTCAGTGAGGGGTTCGCCACCATGGCGGGCCCGGCGGTGGCCGGGGTCCTGGTGGCCGCGACGTCGGCGGCCTGGGTGTTCGCGATCGACGCGGCGACCTTCGCGGTCAGCGGGATCTGCCTGGTGGCCCTGCGGCTGCCCCGGTTCGAGGTGGACCGCTCCGCCTCCACCCTCACCAACCTCCTGACGGGCTGGCACGAGTTCCGCTCCCGGTCCTGGTTGTGGGGCGTGATCCTGATCTGGTGGGTCCTGGGCGTGTTCGTCTGGGGTCCGATCACCCCGCTCGGCGCCGTGTCGATCATCGAGGCGCACGGCAAGGCGGCCTTCGGCTACGCCGAGGGCGCGTTCGGCGCCGGGTGCATCGTCGGCGGCCTGGTCGCGATCCGGGTCCGGCCCGAGCGGCCGCTGTTCGGCGGCGGCCTGGCGATGCTGCTGTTCCCGCTGATGCCGCTGGCGGCGGCCACCGTGCCGGCCCTGCCGCTGCTGATGCTCGGGTACGCGACGGCCGGGGCCGGCTGGGCGTTCTGGGGTGTCCAGTGGGCCACCACGGTGCAGACCCGGATCCCGGAGGACCGGCTGAACCGGGTCGCCGCCTACCAGGTCGCGGGGTCCATCCTCGCCGTGCCGCTCGGCCAGGCGGTCTCCGGGCCGGCCAGTGGCGTCGCCGGGGTCCATCTCCTCCTGGGGGTCGCGACGGTGGCCGCCGTCGGCTGCGCGGCGGCGCTCCTGTGCAGCCCGCCGATCCGCGGTCTGCGGCGGGCCCCGGAGCCGGCCCCGCCGGGCCGGGCGGCGGACGGCGCGACCGGCGTGCCGGTGCCCTCCGCGGGCGGCTGACCGGCCCGCCCCTCCCACCCTCGTCCACCGCGGCACACCGGCTCCACCTCAGACGTCCACGATCGTCCAGCACTCGACTGCAAAGGGGTCGGCCTTGCGCGCACGGCATCGAATGACCGTCATCGGCACCGGATACCTGGGCATCACCCACGCCGCCTGCATGGCCGCGCTGGGCTACCGGGTGCTGGGCCTGGACATCGACGCGGACAAGGTCCGCCATCTGAACGCAGGACACCTGCCGATCCACGAGGAGGGCCTGGCGGAACTGCTGCGCGACGGCCTGGACTCGGGCCGCCTGCGGTTCACCACCTCCGTCGCGGAGGCCGCCGACTTCGGCGACGTGCACTTCCTCTGTCTGGGGACGCCCCAGCGCGCCGGCGGGTCCGCGGCGGACACCTCGCAGCTCGACGCGGCGGTCGAGGCGCTCGCCCCGCTGCTCACCCGGGAGTGCCTGGTGGTCGGCAAGTCCACCGTCCCGGTGGGGACGGCCGGGCGGCTCGCCGACCGGCTGGTGGAGCTCGCCCCGGCCGGCCGGGCCGTCGACCTCGCCTGGAACCCCGAGTTCCTGCGGGAGGGCTTCGCCGTCAAGGACACCCTCAGCCCGGACCGGCTGGTGCTCGGGGTGCGGACCGGGCGGGCGGAGCGAACCCTCCGCGAGATCTACCGGCCGCTGGGCGAGGTCCCCGTGGTGGTGACCGACTTCGCCACCGCCGAGCTCGTCAAGTCCGCCGCCAACTCCTTCCTGGCCACGAAGATCTCGTACATCAACGCGATGGCCGAGGTGTGCGAGGCGGTCGGCGCCGACGTCCTCGCCCTGGCCGAGGCCCTCTCCCACGACGACCGGATCGGCCGGCGCTTCCTGAGCCCCGGCATCGGTTTCGGCGGCGGCTGCCTGCCGAAGGACATCCGCGCCTTCGCGGCCCGCGCCGAGGAGTTGGGGGTCGGGTCGGCGCTCGCCTTCCTGGGGGAGGTCGACGCGATCAACGGCCGGCGCCGGGCCCGCGCCGTGGAGCTGGCCCGCGAGCTGGCGGGCGGAACGCTCGAAGGCCGGACGGTGGCGGTGCTGGGAGCGGCCTTCAAGCCGCACTCCGACGACATCCGGGACTCCCCCGCTCTCGCCGTGGCGCTGGCGGCCAGGGCGGAGGGCGCCGTCGTCCAGGTGTACGACCCGGTCGCGCTGGACAACGCCCGCAAGGCGTACCCCGAGCTGGACTACGCCGGCTCGGCGGCCGAGGCGGCGCAGGGCGCGCACGTGACGATGGTGCTGACCGAATGGCCGGAGTTCGCCGGGCTCGACCCCGGGGAGCTCGGCGAGGTGGTCGCCGCCCGCGCCGTGGTCGACGGCCGCAACGCCCTCGACCCGGTCGCCTGGCGGGCCCGCGGATGGCGGTACCGGGCCCTGGGCCGCCCCTGACCGGCCGCGGTCTCCCGGCGGCGGTGGCGCCCGGTCAGGCCGGGCGCCCGCCGCCGTGCGGGGCGCGGCCCGGCGGGATCCGGTCCGGACGGTCCCGCGCGTCGGCGCACAGGCCGGAGCTGAGGCGGGTGAGCAGCGCGGCGAGGTCGGCGTACTGCTGCTCGTCCCAGTCGCCGAGGAGTTCGGCGAGCTGGGTGCGCCGGGCGGCCACCAGGCGGGTGGCGGCGGCCTCGCCGGCCTCGGTCAGGCGCAGCGGGAGCCCGCTGCCGCGGGAGGCCAGGCCGCGGCTCTCGACCTCCCGGGCGGCGGTCTCGACGACCTCGACGGGGACGATCCGGCGCTCCGCCAGTTCGACGGTCTCGACCGAGCCGTGGTGGTGCATCTGCAGGATCAGCCAGCTGGCGGCGGGCTGCAGGTCGAGTCCGGCGGTGGCGGTGATCCGGCGGAAGAGGTCCCGGCGGGCCTCCCTGGTGTTGAGCGTGGACAGCGCGCGGGCGATCTCGTCGAGCGAGCTGCGCTCGACGGGGTTGACGCCGATCGACTCGCCGAGGTCGGGGGCGGTCACGGTGGAGCGCAGGGGCTGTTCGCGCAGCAGCAGCGAGAGCACGAAGGCGACCAGCACGACCGGCACCGCGAACAGGAAGACCCGGGTGATCGACTCGGAGTACGCGTGGTGGATCCCGTCCTGGACGGCGGGTGGCAGGAGCTCGACCGTCTGCGGGTCGGAGGCGATCGAGCCGGCGCTGAACCCGGGCGGCAGCGGCACTCCCGCCAGGGCGTCGGCCAGCCGGCGGTCGAGCCCGTTCGCGAAGACGGAGCCGAAGACCGAGACGCCGAAGGAGGCGCCGATGGAGCGGAAGAAGGTCGCCCCGGCGGTGGCGACGCCCAGGTCCTCGTAGCCGACGGCGTTCTGCACGGCCAGCACCAGGACCTGCATGACCAGGCCGATCCCGAGCCCGAAGACCAGGAAGCAGACGCTCATCTCGGTGGTGGTGCTGTCCTCGGTGAGCCGGGAGAGCAGCAGCAGGCCGACGGCGGTGAGGGCGGTCCCGAGGATCGGGAAGATCCGGTAGTGCCCCGTCCGGGCCACGATCTGTCCGGAGCCGATGGAGGTGAGCAGCATCCCGAGCACCATCGGCAGCATGTGGATGCCGGACATCGTGGGCGAGACCCCCTGGACGACCTGGAGGAAGGTCGGCAGGTAGGTGAGCGCGCCGAACATGGCGAAGCCCACCACGAAGGAGATGACGGCGACCAGGCTGAAGGTGCGGATGCGGAACAGCCGCAGCGGCAGCACGGGCTCCTCGGCCCGGCGCTCCACCGCGACGAAGGCGACGAGCAGCACGACGCCGAGGACGCCCAGTCCGACGATCTGCCAGGAGCCCCAGGCCCAGGTGGTTCCGCCGAGCGAGGTCATCAGCACCAGGCAGGTGGCGACCGAGGCGATCAGGACGGTGCCCGGGTAGTCGATCCGGTGGCGGTGCTTCACCCCGGTGCCGTGCAGCACGGCGGCGATCACCAGCAGGGCCACCACGCCGATCGGCACGTTGATGTAGAAGACCCAGCGCCAGCTGAGGTTGTCGACGAAGACGCCGCCGAGCAGCGGCCCCAGCACGCTGGTGACGCCGAAGACGGCTCCGAACAGGCCCTGGTACTTGCCGCGGTCCCGGGGTGGTACGAGGTCCCCGACGATGGCCTGGCTGAGCACCATCAGGCCGCCGCCGCCCAGGCCCTGGAGGGCGCGGAAGCCGATCAGCTGGCCCATGTTCTGGGCGAGGCCGCAGAGCACCGAGCCGATCAGGAAGATGACGATCGACGCCTGGAAGAAGGTCTTCCGGCCGTACATGTCGCCGAGCTTGCCCCAGAGCGGGGTGGCCGCGGTGGAGGCGAGCAGGTAGGCGGTGACCACCCAGGAGAGGTGCTCCAGGCCGCCGAGGTCACTGACGATGGTGGGCAGCGCGGTGGAGACGATGGTCTGGTCGAGGGCCGCGATCAGCAGGGCCAGCAGCAGCGCGCCGATCGGCAGCCAGAGGTTCTTCACGGCGGTCTGCGGGGGCGCCGGTACGGGCGCGGGCGCCGGAGTCCGGCCGGGATCGGCTGCCGGGTCGGCCATCGCGCGGCTCCTCGTGGGTGGGGGCCCGGACCCGCCGGAACCCCGGGTGGATGATCATTCCGACAGGACCATAGTGTCAGGAATGCCCTGGTATGGGGCAGCTGATTGCGCCATCCGTAAGAAGACCGGACACCGCCCGCCCACGCCGCCCGCACTGATTGTTCATCGGGTCCAATCACCACCAACCGGCACAAGAGCCCCGTTGATGACCGATCACCCCTGTCCCCCCTTTGGGAACGTCATGCATAATCGGGCGCGTTCGCCTCCCAAACCCGGATCGGGCGCGTTCACCACCCAGACCGAGGAGGACCGGCCGATGCCGGACCAGCACTGCCCCGTGTGCGGCACCGTACGGACCGCCGGCAGCTGCGGATGCTCCTCCGACTTCACCGACACCGCGGTACTGCCGCACATCGAGGGCCCGCCGCTGGTCCGCCCGTACGTGCCGCAGGCGCGCGGCCGGGTCGGCGCGGAGCCCGGTCCGGCGGCCGGCTACGACCCGTTCGGCGCCCCGCCCGCGGCCGACTACCGGACGGCGCTGATGCCGCCGGTGCCGCTCGCGCCGCCACCGCGCGGACCGGAGTCCCACCCGTACCCCGCCGACCCCGCCACCCCGGGCGAGTTGGGCCTCTTCGCGTTCGACAACGCCCCCACCGCCCCACAGGACGCGCCGCCCGGCGGCCGGGCCGCGCGGCGGGCCGACCGGCAGAGCCCGACCGCCCGGCGCCGGGGCGCCGTGCTGGCGGCGGGCGCCGGCGTGGTCGTGCTGGGAGTGGGCGCGGCCTTCCTGGTGACGCCCTCGGGCAGCCCCGAGCACAAGGCGCTGCCCACCCCCACCGCCGTCCTCTCACCGACCGTCATCGCGCCCTCGGACCCGCCCAGTACGGCGGTCCCGAGCCCGAGCGCCACCTCCGGCGAGTCCGTCGCCCCCTCGGCCTCGGCCCCCCGGACGGCCAGGCCGACCAGCAAGGCGCCCGCCCCGGCGCCGACCACCGAGGCTCCGGCGGCGCCCGCGCCGACCGCGGTGGCCCCGACGCCGACCGCGACCACGCCAAGCCCCTCGCCGAGCCCGTCGGCGACGGTCCGGATCCTGGAGCGGGACATGAAGGGCGACGACGTGAAGACGATGCAGCAGCTGCTCGTCACGGAGAGCTGCGGGCGGGTCGACAAGTCGCTGATCTCCGGCACCTTCGACTACTGGACCGAGTTCGTGCTGAAGTCCTTCCAGGACAGCCGCAAGTCCTCGCTCAAGAGCGAGTCGGGCAGGTACGGCCCACGGACGAAGGCCGCGCTGGAGACCGCGCCGCCGAACTGCTGAAACGCCCGGTGGCCCGGCCGTCGGAACGGCCGGGCCACCGGGCAACGGGGGCTGTGTTCAGCCGGTCAGCCGGTCACGGCCTGGAACAGGCTGAACCCGCCCATCAGCAGCATCACGCCGGCCGCCACCCGGATGATCACCTTCATCGGCACGTGCTTCAGCAGCTTCTGCCCGCCGACGATGGCGATCCCGGCCACGGCGCAGAGCGCCAGCCAGGCGCCCAGGCCCACGGCCAGCGGGTCGTCGTACTTGGCGGCGAGGTTGGCGGTCATGATCTGAGTGAGGTCGCCGAACTCGGCCACCGCGACGACCGCGAAGCTCGCGCCCGCGACCTTCCAGAAGCTGCCGCTGGAGGGTTCCTTGGCGGCGTGGCCGTCCTCGTCGCCACCGTGCTGGAAGAGCAGCATCGCGGCGCCGGCCAGGAAGAGCAGGCCGGTGACGCCCTCCACCCAGCGCTGCGGCAGCAGGGCGAGCAGCTGACCGGCGATCAGTGCGAGGCCCACCATGACGGCCATCGCGGCGGCGACGCCGGCGAAGACGTAGCTCGCGCGGTAGCGGGTGCCGAGGACGAGGCTGGCCAGGGCGGTCTTGTCCGGAAGTTCGGCCAGGAAGACGATGCCGAAGGTGATGACGAGGACGGTCGGACTCACGGGTTCAGGATTCCCTAGATCGGGCTGCCCGGCCTCGGCAGCTCCGTCGCAGGACGCCTCGGCCCGACAGCGCTGGTTGGTGGGCACAGCACTGCGGCCGAAGGTCTCGCCGGCACCCGTGGGATCCGGATGCCCCGGGCGCCGGGCCCCGCGAGGGGCCAGTATGTCGACGGTCCGGTGGAGGGCTACTCCCCTTCAACGTCGTCCATGGTACCCGACGGCGATCGCCGGGCCCCGCCCGGCCCGACGGCACCCGGCCCCGCCCGGCCCCGCGGCCGGTCACCCGGCGGCGCCCGGGGCGGCGGCGACCGGCACCAGCCCCCGGCCGACCAGCTCCATCACCGCCACGATCGCCACCGCCTCCACCACCAGCAGCGCCACCAGCACGAACAGCTGCACCGCCCCGGCCTGGACCGGCGAGGCCCCGCCGAGCAGCATCCCGACGAAGGCCCCGGGCAGCGTGACCAACCCCACCGTCCGGGTCTGGTCCAGGGCCGGGACGAGCGAGGTCGCCCCGGCCGTCCGGCAGATCTCCAGCCGGGCGTCGCGCTCCTCCAGCCCCAGCGCGAGCGCCGCCTCCACCTCGCCGTGCCGCTGGCGCAGCTCGTCCAGGGCCCGCCGGCCGGACAGCGAGGTGGCGGTCAGCGCGCCGCCGATCAGGATGCCCGCCACCGGGATGACCGACAGCCCCTGGCGCGGCAGCAGCCCGGAGGCCAGCAGCAGCGCCAGGACGGGCAGCACCGCACCGCCGATCGGTACCGCGGCCCAGACCCAGGCGGGCCCGTCGGTGATCCGCCGCCCGGCCGTCCGGACGGCGACCGTGAGCATCAGCAGGACGAACAGCGCCGAGGTCCAGAGCGAGCCGACCACCCAGGCGATGACCAGCGCGACGGCGGCGAGCTGCAGCACCGCGCGCAGCCCGGCCCGCAGCACCGCGTGCCCGTACCCGAGCCGGCCCCATCCGGCCACCGCGACGGCGGCGCCCAGCAGCAGGGCCACGGCCCAGCCGAGGGCCGGGGTCACCGGCAGCAGCTGGCCGGTGGCCGCGAACGCGACGGCCGCGGGCACCCCCGGTCAGATCCAGCTGGTGAACCACATCCGGTCCTGCCAGTCCGTCATCGGGAACACCTCCGCCGTGTAGAGGGGGTAGAAGTACGCGAAGCAGGCCATCACCGCCAGCACGACCAGGCCGGCGCCCGCGGCGCCGATCCTGCGCCGTTCGGGCGAGCAGCCGGCCGGGCCGAGCATCGCGCCCAGCATCTGGGCGACCGCGAGGCAGAGGAAGGGGACCAGCACCACCATGTAGAAGGAGAAGATCGTCCGCTCCTGGTACTGGAACCACGGCAGGTAGATGCCCGCGACGGCGCAGAGCACCGCGCCCGAGCGCCAGTCGCGGCGGAAGAACCAGCGCCAGAGCAGGTACACCAGCGCGAAGCAGGCCGCCCACCACAGCACGGGGGTGCCGAGCCCGAGGATCTGGCTGGCGCAGCCACCGGGGGCCGTGCAGCCCTTCTGGCCCTGCGGCAGCTGCTCCCAGTACATCGAGACCGGACGGCCCTGGACCAGCCAGCTCCAGGGATTGGACTGGTAGGTGTGCGGGGTGCTCAGGCCGGTGTTGAAGTCCCACATCTGCGAGTGGTAGTGCCACCAGCCGCGCAGCGCCCCCGGCACCCAGGTCAGGTCCACCTGCGGCAGCGGGACGCCGAACAGCCTGCCGGTGGAGAGTCCGGCCCGGCCGTCGGCCCAGTGCCGGTCGTAGCCGCCGTCGGTGGCGAACCAGCCGCTCCAGGACGCCACGTACACCGCGGCGGCGGAGCCGACCACGGAGAGCAGGGCGGGGCCGGCGTCCCGGCGCAGCATCGAGCGGTACGGGTGGCGGGCGCCGGCCCAGCGGCGCCGGGAGGCGTCCCACAGCACGGTCAGCAGGCCGAGGGCGGCCAGGATCGTCAGACCGTTCCACTTGGTGGCGCAGGCGGCGCCGAGCAGCACCCCGGCGCCGATCCGCCACGGCCGCCGGCCGAGGGTGGCGCGGTCGCCGTCGGGCCTGGTGCCGTCCGGGCGGGCGGCGAACCGCTCCCGGGCGTGGTCCCGGTCGACCAGCAGGCAGCCGAAGGCGCCGAGGACGAAGGCCATCTGGACGCCGTCCAGCAGGCTGACCCGGCTCATCACGAACGCCAGGCCGTCGACGGACATCAGCAGGGCGGCGGTGCAGCCGATCAGGGTGGACCCGAACAGCCGGCGCCCGATCCGGGCCAGCATCAGCACCGCGAGGGTGCCGAGCAGCGCCGTCATGAAGCGCCAGCCGAAGGGGTGCAGGCCGAACAGCTGCTCGCCGAGCGCGATGACCCACTTGCCCAGCGGCGGGTGCGCGATGAACTCCGGTGCCGGCATCAGCGGGACGGCCTGCGGGACGGCCAGGATGTCGGCGTTGGCGTTGTCCGGCCAGACGCCCTCGTAGCCCTGCCGGAGCAGCGACCAGGCGTCCTTGGGGTAGTACGTCTCGTCGAAGACGAAGGCGTTGGGGTAGCCCAGGTGCCAGAAGCGCAGGAGTCCGGCGAACAGCGCCACCGCGATCGGCCCGAGCCAGCCGGAGTGCGCGACGCCCCAGGACACGATCCCCCGCCGGCCCGGTTCGGGGCCCGCGGGGGCCTCCGGTGCCGGGGTGTGCGTGACTAGCGCTTGTGTCATTGCCTCGCCGATTCGCTCACTCGCCTGCTCGGCCCGGGGTACTCCCGGCCCCGTGCCACCAGCGACTGACACTATGTGGCTCCAGGCGCGAATCCAAGCATGCCGGGGCGTGCGCGGGGCGGTCACCGCACGGCCCCGCCGCCGCCCGGCCGGGCCCCGCCCGCGCGGGGCCGGGCCCGGTGGATCCGGGCCGGCGGATCCTGGCCGCCAGGTCGGGACCGCCGGGTCGGGACCGACCGGTCAGGACCGGCGGGTCAGGACCGGCGGGTCAGGCCGCGGTCTGCAGCTCCCGGACGGCGACCGGCAGCGGTGAGGCCTGGCGGGCGTTGTCCTGCGCCGGCGTCAGGTGGCCCCGGAGCCGCATCGCCATCACGACGATCAGCAGGGTGCACAGCGCCATCGCGGCCAGGTAGAGCGGCCAGGTGCCGGAGCCGACCAGCAGGACGCCGACGGCCGGGCCGACCGCGACGGCGATCTGCTTCACCAGGGCGTACCCGGCGTTGTAGGTGCCGAGCAGCCGGGCGGGCGCCAGATCGGCGACGATCGGGCCCAGCGTCGGGGCGAGCAGCGACTCGCCGACGCCGAACAGCGCGTAGATCGAGACGATCGCGACCGTCGCGGCCAGTGCCTCGGCCCGGATCAGGCCGGCCACCAGGGCCATCGTCCAGGCGCCGAGCCAGACCAGGCCGGCGGCGGCCATGGCGGTGGTCCGCCGGCGGCGGGCGGTGATCCGCACCACGAACATCTGCAGGACGACGATGGTCAGCGCGTTGGCGCCGATCGCCAGGCCCAGGGTGGCCGGCGCGACGCCGACGGTGTCGGTGGCGAAGGCCGCGACCCCGGACTCGAACTGGCCGTAGCAGGTGAAGAAGATCAGCGCGGCGAGCACGCAGAGCCGCAGCATCGCCTTGTCGGCGACCAGGGCGCGCAGGCCGCTCGGGCCGGCCTTCTCCCCGGCCGGCACCGGCTCGGCGGCCGGGATCCGGGCGCTGCCCGCGACCAGGCCCATGGCCAGCAGGGCGGCCGCCTCGATGGTGAAGAGCGTGGTCAGGCTGCCCGGGTCGGCGACGTCCACGATCTGGCCGCCGATCAGCGCGCCGATGCCCATGCCCAGGTTGACCAGGGTGAACTGCAGGGCGAAGGCGTGCGCCCTGGTGGCCCGGGTGGAGCTGCGGACGATCATCGTGGCGAGCGCGGGCTGGCAGGTGGTGAAGCCGGCGCCGAACAGGAAGGAGAAGAGGATCAGCTCGGGGGTGCCGGTGGCCCGCCCGAAGGCGAACGCGCCGGTGGCGGCGACGGCGGCGCCGGCCAGCAGCACCGGGCGCGGGCCGAAGCGGTCGATGCCCCGCCCGGTCAGCGGCAGCACGGCGAGCGCGGCGAGCGCGAAGACGGTGAACACCATCCCGGCGGCGAGCGACCCGAGCCCCCGCACCTGGTCCACGTAGACGAACATGTACGGCATCGTGAAACCGCTGCCGAAGGCGCTGAGCGCGTTGCCGATCTGGACGCGGCGCAGCGGGCCGCCCGCCCCATGACGCCGCTGCCTCTGCTGCTTCACCGTGCCGGTCACCGTGCACACCCTTTCCCTGGAGCCCGCTCCGGACCTTCGCCCGCCGGACTTTCGCTGCATACGCTTAACTGCGCAAGATTTCAGAGCTAAACTCTAAGGATCGGAAGTCTCTCGTGTCAAAGGCTTAAACAGTGCACCCCTCGCGTGCGACACTGGTCCCCATGAGCGCACGCAAGCCCGAGCCGCCCGCCACCGGCGAGCTGGGGATCTCCGAGCAGGTGGCCGTCTACCAGCGGGAGTTCCCCCTGGTGGATCCCCAGGTCGAGACCATCGTGCAGACCCTCTCCCGGGTCACCCGGCGGATGAACGTGGCCTACACCCGCCAGCTGACTGTGCTCGGAATCACCTCCGCCGACTGGGAGGTGCTCAAGGCCCTGGTGATCGCCGGCAGCCCCTACCGGCTCGGCCCCGGCGACCTGGCCAAGCGCCTCGGCCTCACCCCGGCCGCGATGACCCACCGGATCGACCGGATGGTCGCCGAGGACCTGGTCACCCGCGAGCGCGACGAGAACAACCGGGTCCGGGTGATCATCGAGCTGACCGAGAACGGCCGCGACAAGTGGCTGGAGTCGATGCGGATGGCCGCCGTGTTCGAGGAGGAGCTCCTCCAGGACGTGGTCGGCGACGAGCGCGCGGTGCTCTCCGGCATGCTGGGCCGGATGCTGCGCCGGATCGAGGAGAGCCAGCCGGACGCCCTGGGCCGCACCGACGACCTGGACTGACCGGCCGGAACCACGACGAACGGCCCGCCTCGGCGGGCCGTTCGTCGTGTCACGGGGTCGCCCGGCCCGGGAGGGCCGGGCCCGGACAGCCCTCCGGCCCGCCGGGTGGGTACCCAGCGGGCCGGATTCGCGGACGTCCGGGGTGGCCCGTCCGAGGGGGATTCATCGTGGTGCGGGCTCCGTCAAGCGCCCTTCACTCAGCTGAGCGTTGTCAGCAGGCGCCGTTGTCGGTCCAGACGCCCCACTGGCCGCTGAGGCTCGGGTCCTCGTTCGTGGTCCACCACTTGTTGGTGTAGTAGTGGCCCTTCCAGGAGACCTTGGTGGGCGTCGCGTAGACGGCCGAGGCGCTCCAGCTCGGGGCGGTGCAGGCACCCGAGGTGGCGGTGGCGGTCGGGGAGACCGTCGCCGTCGGGGAGGACGTGGCGGTGGCGGTGGCGGTCGGCGACGCGGTGGTCGACGGGGTCACGGTCGGGGTGACCGTGGCGGTCGGCGAGGCCGAGGTGGTCGGGCCGGCCGGGCAGTTCGCGGCGGAGCCGTCGGTGGCCGAGGCCATCTTGTCGAACAGCGCGGTCTGGGTGCCCATGTCGTACAGCGAGAAGGCGAAGGAGCCGCCGAGGCCGTTGCAGTGCGCGTAGTCGACCTTGGCCTGGATGGACTGGGCGTTCTCGCCGGACCAGAAGGTGGTGCCGTCGTAGAAGTACGCGGCCTTGGCCGTGTCGTCCCAGTAGGTCTTCGACGGGTTGTCGACGAAGCCCGCGAGCTCCTTGTACATCTGGATGCCGGGGACGCTGCCGGACATCGCCGCGCCGGCCGCCGGGCCGGTGGCGGTCTGGAAGAGGCCGTTCTTGCCGTTGTTCGGCACGCCGGTCCAGCCGCGGTAGTAGAACGGCACGCCCATGTTGATCTTCTTGGCGGGGAAGCCGCCGGGGATGCCGTACTGCGCGTCACCGACCGTGAAGGCCTTGATGGCGTTGTCGATCGAGTACTTGCCGGTGCCCGGGGTGACCGGGGTCATCGGGTCGTTCGGACCGGAGTAGATCGGGGCCTGGTGGTTCGTCGGGCCCTTCGCCTCCCAGCCGCCGTGCATGTCGTACGTCATGACGTCGAGGAAGGTGAGGTACTGACCGATCTTGTCGGTCTCCAGGTTCTTGATCTTGTCCTGGCCGGCGCCGACCGCCGCCGCCGTGGCGTAGGTCTTGCCGTCGGCCGCACCCTGCGCGTCCAGCTGGGTGCGCAGCTCCTTCAGGAGCAGGGTGAAGTTGGCCTTGTCGTTCGGGCTCTCGTGGTTGCCGAGGTGGCCGCCGCCGCCCGGGTACTCCCAGTCGATGTCGATGCCGTCGAAGATGCCGGCCGCCGAGCCCGCGCCGCCGTAGCCGGCGTCGACGGGCAGGTTGCCCTTGATGAACATGTCGATGCAGGACGAGACCAGCTTCTTGCGCGAGGCGTCCGTGGCGGCCGCGTCGGAGAAGTACTTGGAGTACGTCCACCCGCCGAGCGAGATCAGGATCTTGAGCTTCGGGTTCTTCGCCTTGAGCTTCTTCAGCTGGTTGAAGTTGCCCGCGATCGGCTGGCCCCAGGCGTCGCCGACGCCGTCGACCGAGATGTCCGGACCGAAGGACTTCTGGTAGTCCGCGAACGCGTCCGCCGCACCGTCACCCGCGCTGGGGTTGTTCTCGTCCTGCGAGGCCGCCTTGGTGGCCTGGAAACAGGAGAGCGTGGTGGGGTTGATGTTGGCGAAGTCGTAGATCAGGTAGTCCAGCTTGCCGGCGACGCCGGTGTCCTGAATCGTCTTCGGGTAGTACGCGTTGCCGTAGATCGACCACTGGTCGAAGTAGGCGACCTTGATGCCACCGGAGGTCGCCGCAGCGCCGGTGGTGTTGGTGGCGGCCGCACTGGCGGTGCCGCCGGAGGTGAGCGCGAGGCCCGCGCCGAGCAGCAGCGAGGCGGCGGTGCCGGCCGCGACCGCGACCAGGCTCTTCGGCCGCCGCCTGCGAACCGGCTCCTGGGCCGGGGGAACAGAGCGAAGCATGGGTGCGTGACTCCAGGGTTGTGGGGGATCCGCCACAGCCCTGGCGGAGTTCGCGCGGGGTGGGGCCGCACGACCAGGGACATGACAGAAGGGAATCGAGCTGGGGCATGCCTTGACGGACGCCGGGGTGCGCCGAACCGGCGCCAGAGGTCTGGACCTCCGACGCCGGCTCAGGGGCTCCCTGCACCTGGGGATTAAAATGGACTAGACCAACTCACCCGTCAAGAGCCCCGGTTGACCCTTGAGTCGCCCTTAAGGTTGCCCGATTCGCCTCACCGCGCCTGACCTGCGGGTAAACCTCAGGAGTCTGAGAGACGGTCGATCTCTGTCAGGTCGATGTCGACCGGGAACGGCGCGCCGACCTTCAACCGGCCGTGGTGGATTCCGTTGACGGCGTACGTGTCCGTGGCCGGGTCAAGTTCGTAGACGTAGACCACCGGCCGCCGCCCCTCGGCCTTCTCCACCCGCCGGAAGCATCCTGTCGAGGTCGTCGGCAGCCACCCGGGAACCGCGTGTTGACGACGGGATCGGCAGCGGCGCTCAGTACCGCACCGCGCGGACGACCACCGCCTTGACGTCGCCCGAGAGGTCCCGGTTGCTGGTGGCGGTGGCCTGCGCGCTCTGGCCAGCCGCGACCTCGGGGACGCTGACGACGGTCGCGTCCAGCACGTTGCCGGACTGGTCGGTCCAGTTGACCTGGATGCTGTAGCGGTAGGACTGCGACTGCCCGTTCTTGACCGTGAGCTGCGTCTGGGCCCGCCCCTGCGAGTCGGTGGTGACGTCGCCGACCGTCACGTCGCCCTGGGCCTCCAGGCCGCCCTTCACCCCGGCGATCGCCGAGGACGCGGCGGCCTCGGCCGAGGCCGCCGCCGAGGACAGCTGCGAGGCGCCCGAGCCGATCGCCGACTGCGCGGCGGAGGCCCCGGAGGCGATCGCGGACTGGGCGGCGGAGGCGGCCGCCGAGAGGGCCGACTGGGCGGCCGAGGCCACCGCCGACACCGCGGAACTCGGTGCGCCGTCCGAGGAGCAGCCGGCCAGCGCGGCCGTACCGAGCGCCATCGCGGCGACCGCCGCCACCGCGCCGGCGAGCGCCGCGCGGGGGCGGCGGACGGTGGGGGCGGCGGTGTCCTGGTGGGTCCGGCGGGGCTGCTGACGCTCCATGGGGTCCTCTTCTCTCGTGGGTCCCCCGGGCGCCGCACGGGGAGCGGGGGGCGGTGCGCTGCGGGGTCGTGCTCGGCGGATTCGTGCTCGGCGGGGTCGTGCTCGGGCGACCGGAAGCGGTGGCGGGCGGCTGCCCGCGGGCTCAGGACAGCCCGGCCCCCTCCTCGCCCGCGTCCATCGCGGCCCGCTCCTCGCGCAGCCGCACCACGTGCCGGCGCCGGGACACCACCGAGTACGCCCCCACCGCGCTCGCGACGAAGGCCAGCACGCCGATCCAGGGCCGGTCCACCCGGTGGCCGAGAGCGTGGTCCAGCGAGTAGCGGCCCGCCCCCGACAGCCCCAGGGCCAGCCCGGTCGCGCCGAGCAGCGCGGGGTACTCGTAGCCGCCCGCGGTGCTGAAGAACCCGGCCGGGGCGTGCACCGAGATCGCGCCCGCCATGGTGCCGGCCACGATCGCGCCGGCGGCCGGGGTGGCCAGGCCGACCACCAGCATCGCGCCGCCGCCCGCCTCCCCCAGTCCGGCGGCTATCGCGCTCTGCCGGCCCGGATGGAAGCCCATCTGCTCCATCGCCTGCGCGGTGCCGTCCAGGCCACCGCCGCCGAACCAGCCGAAGAGCTTCTGCGCGCCGTGCGCGATCAGCACACCGCCCACCGCGCCGCGCAGTGCGAGCAGGCCGAGATCCTTGCGATTCAGACAGGTCATGTCGGGCCTCTGTTCGTACGGCTGATGATCCTGCTGTCCATCCCAGCCCAAAGGCCGCCCGGACTCGACCCGGCGCCGCCATCCGGGCGAAGATCGTGGCGTGACCCCCGCGCCCGCCGGGGGCGCGGAGACGAGGGAGCCGCGATGCCCCAGCCCCTGCCCGAACACCACCTGGACGGCTCCGGCATCACCGACCGGGCGTCCTGCTACGCGGCCCTCGGCGAGGCCGTGAACGGCCCCGGCGGCTACTACGGCAGCAACCTGGACGCCCTGGCCGACTGCCTGCACGGCGGCTTCGGCGCGGAGCCGCCCTTCACCCTGGTCTGGCACGACGCGGCCGTCGCCCGGCGGCGGCTGACCGGCCCGGCGGTGATCGGCGAGCGCGAGCTCGGCTACTTCGAGGCCGTCCTCGCCACCCTGCGCGAGGGCGGGGTGACGGTACTGCTGCGCTGAGCCTCCGCAGCGGGGCGGCTCTCCTGCGGTATGGCTTGGGCCATGTACGTCTTCGATCTCAGGAGTGCGTTCATCGCGTTCTTCGCGGTGGTCGGCCCGCCCAAGGTGCTGCTGTCCTTCGCCCAGCTGGGGGCCGGCCGCAGCACCGGCTACCTGCGCCGGCTCGCCCTGTGGAGCGCGCTGATCGCCGCGGTGGTCGGCGGAGTGATGTCGTACACCGCCGACTTCGTCACCACGCTGTTCCACGTCAGCGACCAGTCGCTGCAGCTGGCGGGCGGGGTGATCTTCTTCATCTACGCCGTGGCACTCGTGCTCGGCATCCACCTGGGCGGCGGGGAGGCGGAGGACGAGCACCTCGCGAACCCGATGGTGGACGGCGTCCGGGCGCTGCTGCTGCCCTACATCGCCAGCCCGCTGGCGATGACCGGCGTGATGATCGGCTCGCTGAGCAAGGACACCTGGGCCTGGCACACCACGGTCGCCGCGGCGTACCTCGCGGTGGTGGCGCTCAACTGCGTCTGCGTGCTGGTGCTGGCCCCGCTGCTCCAGCGCAGCCGGCGGACCTCGCTGGAGCTGCTGTCCCGGCTGCTCGGGCTGCTGCTGGCGGCGGTCGGCGTGGAGCTGTTCCTGAACGGGCTGGCCGGGCTGGGGGTGCACATGGCGATCGGGCACTGAGACCGGGCGACGGGCGGGGCCGGGATCGGGCACTTGGCACTAGGCACTGGGCACTGGGCGGCGCCGGCCGGGGTAGGCCGGGGTAGGCCGGCGGGCGGGCCGCCGGATCAGCCCGCCGTGAGCAGCGCCAGCACCCGGACGATCTCCGCGCGGGCCGCCGGGTCGGTGAGCACGCCGTCCGGGCCGACCGCCGCGCGGTCCACCGGGACGGCGGCGCAGGCCTCCTCCCGCACCACCGCGCCCGTGTAGCCGAGCACCAGGCGCAGGGTGGCCTCGGCGCCGAGGCCGCGGCCGGGGTGGGCGGCGTTGATCCAGGCCGCCGGCTTGTCGGAGATCTCGGTGCCGCCGACCGTCCAGTCCAGCAGGTTCTTGAACGAGCCCGGCAGCGTGCCCGCGTACTCGGGGGTGCAGACCAGCACCGCGTCGGCCGCCGCGAGGGCCGCGCGCAGCTCGGCGACCGGCGCCGGCAGCGGGTCGGTGTCGTCGTCCGGGTTGAAGTGCGGCAGCCCGGCCAGCCCTTCGTACAGCGTGGTGGTGACCCCCTCCGGGGCCAGTGCGGCGGCCGTCCGCAGCACGATCTCGTTGGAGGAGCCGGTGCGCAGGCTCCCGGGGAGCAGCAGGACGTGACGGTTCGTCGGCATGCCGGCCAACCTACCCGGCGGGTCTCAGGGGGCGACCACGGGCCGCCAGGGCACGGGGCTGGAGAGGATCATCGAGCTGGCCGGCTGGCCGTAGCCGGCCAGCCGGTCGATCAGCGCCTCGAACTGCGCCATCGCGGGCACCGCGACCAGCAGGACGCAGCAGGCCCCGCCGGTCACCCGGTGCAGTTGCAGCACCTCCGGCCAACCGGCCACCTCGGGGTCGCGCAGCAGGCAGCGGGGGCCGTAGCACTGGATCTGGACCAGCGCGGTGACCGGCAGACCGGCCTTCGCGAGGTCGATGTGGGCGTGGTACCCGCTGATCACCCCGTCGGTCTCCAGGCGGCGGACGCGTTCGGCGACGGCCGGCGCGGAGAGGCTGACCCGGCGGGACAGCTCGTTGTAGGAGAGCCGGGCGTCGGTCTGGAGTTCGGCGATCAGCCGGCGGTCGACGGCGTCCATGGTGGCTCCCTGGTGGTGCGGTGGCCGGGCGCCGGTCACCGATGTGTCGGATGGTGTCAGTGGGACGGTTTACGTTCCCGAAGTCGAACGACCGGAAGACCATGCGATCACAAGGCCGCTCCCCCGATCCGGTGTCCACATCCCATTCAAGAGCGGCCCTGGACCGCCGCACAATAGGTCCGCCCCACCGGAACGGACCGGAACGCACGGAGGAACCGGCGCGGGGCGGCTGTGAGGAGGGACCGGAAATGGGGCACGACGCGGTGAGCACACCCAACCTGTCGTTCGGCAGGACCGAGGAGCCCGGCAGCGGGACACCGTACGCCCGCTACGTCCGGCTGGAGGAGCTGCACAGCCTGCAGCACCCGCGCAGCAAGGTGCCGGCCGAGCTGTCGTTCATCATCACCACGCAGGTGATGGAGCTGCTCTTCGACCTGCTGCGGCACGAGTGGACGCTCGCCCAGCAGGCCCTGCGCGAGGACGACGTGCGGTCCGCACGGGCGGCGCTGCGGCGCGGAACGCACGTCCAGGACGTCCTGGTGAACTCCTGGGACCTGCTCGCCACCATGACGCCGCTGGAGTTCAACGCCTTCCGCGAGGTGCTCGGCGAGGCCTCGGGCTTCCAGTCCTCGGCCTTCCTGCGACTGGAGTTCCTGCTCGGCAACAAGAGCGAGCACCTGCTGCGGATGTACGAGGAGGTGCCCGGGACCCACCAGGACCTCGCGGGCGCGCTGCGGGCCCCGAGCCTGTACGACGACGTGCTGGCGGTGCTCGCACGGCGCGGCCTGGACACGCCCTGCGAACCCTCGGTGCAGCGGTACCAGCCGCTGCCGCAGGTGCAGGACGCCTGGCGGCGGGTCTACACCGAGCCGGCCCTCGCGGACCTCGCGGACCTGGGCGAGGCACTGCTCGACACCGCCGGGCGGGTCACCCGCTGGCGGCAGGAGCACTACTCGGCGGTCAAGCGCTCGATGGGCGACAAGCCCGGCACCGGCGGCTCCAGCGGCCTGGTCTGGCTGAAGCGCTCCGCCGAGCAGGACGTCTTCCCCGAACTGTGGACCGTGAGGAACGAGCTGTGAGCATGGCACCCGACATCGACCGCGCCCCCGGCGCCCGGCCCGGCACCACCCGGGCGCAGTGCGAGGCGCTCGACGCGGCGGACCCGCTGGCCGGCTTCCGCGCGGAGTTCGCGCTGCCCGAGAAGGGCGTCTACCTGGACGGCAACTCGCTCGGCGCGCTCCCGCTGCGCACCTCCGAGCGGGTCCGCGAGGTGGTCGAGGAGGAGTGGGGCCGGGAGCTGATCCGCAGCTGGAACGACGCCGGCTGGTTCGAGCAGCCGTACCGCCTGGGCGGCCGGATCGCACCGCTGGTCGGGGCGGCGGCGGGCCAGGTGGTGGTCTGCGACACCACCTCGGTGAACCTCTTCAAGGTGCTGACGGCGGCGCTGCGGCTGCGGCCCGGCCGGCGCACGGTGCTCGGCGACGGCGCGGCCTTCCCCACCGACCTCTACATCGCCGAGGGCGTCACCGGACTGGTCGACGGCGCCCGCAGCGTCCTGCTGCCCTCGGCCGACGCGGCCGAACTGGACCGGCACCTCGACGGCGACGTCGCGGCGGTCGTGCTCTCCCACGTGGACTACCGCACCGGCGAGCTGCTGGACATGGCCGGCATCACCGCCCGGGTCCGGGCGGCCGGCGCCCTGATGATCTGGGACGTCTGCCACTCGGTGGGCGCACTGCCGGTCGAACTGGACGGCTCCGGCGCGGACTTCGCGGTCGGCTGCACCTACAAGTACCTGAACGGCGGGCCCGGCTCGCCCGCCTTCCTGTACGTCGCGGAGCGCCACCAGGCCGCGGCCGAGCAGCCGCTGAGCGGCTGGTTCGGGCACGCCCGCCCGTTCGCCTTCGAGCCGCGGTACTCCCCCACCGGCGGGATCGGGCGGTTCCTGACCAGCTCGCCCTCGCTGCTCGGGCAGGCCGCGCTCGGCGCGAGCCTGGACGTCTGGGAGCGGGCCGACCTGCGGGCCGTCCGCGCGAAGAGCCTGGCCCTGACCGACCTGTTCATCAGCCTGGTCGAACCGCTGGACGGCATCGAGGTGGTGACGCCGCGCGAGCACCACCGCCGGGGCAGCCAGGTCGCCCTGCGCCACCCGAACGGCTACCCGGTGGTGCAGGCGCTGATCGAGCGCGGGGTGGTCGGCGACTTCCGCACGCCCGACCTGATGCGCTTCGGCTTCACCCCGCTGTACGTCTCGTACGCACAGGTCTGGGACGCGGCGCAGCAGTTGGCGGAGGTGCTGGAGTCCGGCGAGTGGCGGGCGGAGCGGTTCGGGCGACGCGGGGCCGTGACGTAGGCCCCTGCGGTGCGGTGTGACCGCTCCCGCCTCGGGCCGGAGAGCGGTCACACCCCCCTTCACCCTTATGTGACGGACGATCAGTTCGTATGCTCGTCGGTATGGGACCCCTGGAGCCTGACCCCGCCGAACTCGTGATCGGACTGCTCTGCTTCTTCCTGATCTTCGGCCTGCTCGGCCGGATCATCCTGCCCCGCCTGGAACGCACCCTGGCCGATCGCCGGTACGCCATCGAAGGCGGCGTCGAGCGGGCCGAGGCCGACCAGGCCGAGGCCCTGCGCACCCTCGCCGCCTACCGGCGCGAACTCGCGGACGCCCACCACGAGGCCGCCCGGATCCGCCAGGCCGCCGCCGAGGAGGGCGCCGCCCTGCTCGCGGCCGCCCGCGAGGAGGGCCACCGGGAGCGCGCGGAGCTCGTCGCCGCCGCCCGCGCCCGGCTGAGCGTGGACCGGGAACTCGCCCGCGTCTCGCTCCGGGCCGCCATAGGCCCCCTCTCCACGGACCTCGCCGGACGGATCGTGGGCGAGCCGCTCGACGCGTTCGCCGCCCGGCACGGCTCGGTGGAGCGGTTCCTCGAAGGACGCTGACCCCGCGCCGGCCACCACCGCCCGGCGCACCGGTGCCCCGGCGTCCTGGGACGCCGGGGCACCGGGCTACCGGGGTGACGGAGGCCTCAGCGACCGGCCGCCCCGCGGTGGATCAGCTGTGACGTCCGCGACGACGGACCACCATCACCACCAGACCACCGACGGCCAGCAGTCCCGCACTGGCGAAGCCGATCGTGACCGGGCTGACACTGCTACCCGTGGACGGCAGCGACGGACCGCTCGGGGACCCGTCACCGTGCCCGTGACTGCCCGACGGGCTACCGGGCGTGCTGGGCGGAGGCACGACGCTCGGGCTGTGACTCGGGCTCGCACTCCGGGTCGGGCTCGGGCTGTGACTCGGGCTCGGGGAGGGCGAGGGCGAGGGCGAGGGCTTGGGGCTGTAGGAGTGGCTCGGGCTGTGACTCGGGGACGGGCTCGGGCTCGGGGACGGGCTCGGGCTCGGGCTCGGGCTCGGGCTCACCGACGGCGACGGGCTCGGCTTCGGGCTGTGCGTCGGAGACGGCTTGGGGCTGTACGAGTGGCTCGGGCTGTGACTCGGGGACGGGCTCTTGCTCGGGGACGGGCTCGGGCTCGGGCTCACCGACGGCGACGGGCTCGGCTTCGGGCTGTGCGTCGGAGACGGCTTGGGGCTGTACGAGTGACTCGGGCTCGGGCTGTGACTCGGGGACGGGCTCTTGCTCGGGCTCGGAGACGGGCTCACCGACGGCGACGGACTCGGCTTCGGACTGTGCGTCGGAGACGGCCTCGGGCTGTGGGTCGGGCTCGGCGAGGGACTCGGCGACGGCGACGGACTCGGGGAAGGACTCGGGCTCGGCGACGGGGAAGGCGACGGACTCGGGCTCGGGGAAGGACTCGGGCTCGGGCTCGGAGAGGGGCTCGGCGACGGCGACGGGCTCGGAGAGGGGCTCGGCGACGGCGAAGGCGACGGGCTCGGGGAAGGACTCGGGCTCGGCGACGGCGACGGCGACGGGCTCGGCGTCGAGCACTCCGGCAGATCCCCGTCGAACGGGTAGGCGTGCAGCTCGTACCCGCCGGAGCCGCGCTGCTCCAGGTTGCCGGCCAGGTAGACCCGGCCGTTGTTGCCGGCCTGCTGAAGGGTGGTGGTGCCGGCCGGGTTGCCCGCCATGATCGTGCCCTGGAACTGGGCGCCACCGGTGAGCAGTGCGGTGCTGGAGGTCGGGAAGTTCCACAGCAGCTTGGACCGCAGGTCGGTGGTCTGGTCACCGGGGATACCGGTTCCGGTATAGGTATTGATGATCGGATTGTCCGACAGCATGTTGACCACCACGGTGGCGCCCGCCGGGATGCCGGCGAACACCAGGCCGATCTGACCACCCGTCGGGCCGGTGAGGTTCCCGGGGACGTTGAAGACCTGGCGCGCGCTGGTGCCGTCACCGGTGAAGGTGGCGTCGAAGTTGGTGAGCACGACCGTGCCGGTGGCCGCCGCCTGGCCCGTGCAGACCGAGGTGTTCTGGATGGTGGTCCGGACGGACTGGTACTGGGCCACCGCGTTGGGGTCCTGGATGGCCGTTCCGGTGGGGGCGATGCTGGTGGTGCCGGTGAGGGTGCCGGCGTACCGCAGGTTTCCGAAGGCCGTGGTGTTGGTGATGATGTCGAAGCCGCCCAGGAGCAGGGTGTTCCCGGTCTTCACGTCGACGTTGCCGCCCACGGTGAGGTGGTCGGTGCCGTCCGGCGGTACGACCCGCGAACCGACCCCGACCACGCCGGCGTTGAAGCTGCCGCCGGCACCGCCGACGAGGTCCTTGTCCACGGTGAAGTTGCCGAGCGTGACGATCTTGCCCTCGGCCTCGGCCGCGTGATCCGACACCCGGTAGTAGCCGCCGGTGAAGATGTTGATGGTGGCGTCCCGCCCGGCGAACCCCAGGTTGTTCGGCGGCGGGAAGACGGCCGGGCAGTCCGGCCCACTGCACGGACCGAGCGGCGGCGCCAGGGGTGCGGCGGTGCCGATGCTCAGCAGAGCGGTCAGCGGAGCCAGCGTCAGCCCGGCGATCAGCGCGGCCCGTACCAGCTTGCGGTTGCGGGCCGGCGGCGGATCGCTCGCCGGGAGGGGCGGCTCGACCGGCCCCACGGTGCCGACACCAAGATTCATTGACTGCCCCTTACCTGTGGAAGCGGGCAGCCCCCCACCACCCGCCGCTCATCTGATGATGATTTCCATCCAAGCCCGCGGATCGCCTGCGCCCGAGTCACCACGCCGTCCCTTTTGTCCGCAGATCATGCGGTTGGTCGCCCGGTGACAGCTTGTCCGAACAGGCCCCCGACTCATAGGTTGGGAGACGGCGATCGGAGAGGGCGGCAGCGATGGACAACGGTTCGAACGAGCCCGGCGGCCCGCTGGTGGCGGTGTCGGCGAGCACCGAGGTCATGCGGCACCCCGAGGCGGGCGAGCACCTGCTCGGCCCCACCGAGCGGCAGCGCGCGGCACGGTTCCGCCAGGAGGAGGCCCGGCAGGACTACGTCGCGGCGCACGTCCTGGTCCGGATCTGCGCCGCCCGGGTACTCGGCGTGGAGGCCGCCGCGCTGACCCTGGCCCAGCAGTGCCCCGACTGCGGCGACCACGGACACGGCAAGCCCTACCTGGCCGGGCACCCGGAGATCCACGTCAGCCTCTCGCACACGCACGGCGTGGTGGCGGCCGCCGCCGGACACCACCCCGTCGGCGTCGACGTGGAGCTCCCCGGCCGGACCGGTACGGCCGTCGAGGTCTTCGAACGGGTGCTCGCCGAGGCCGAGCTGAAGCTGGTCCAGGCCCACCCGGACCCGGGGCGGGCGTTCCTGCGGCAGTGGGTCCGCAAGGAGGCGCTCATCAAGATCGGCCGGACCACCCTGGACACCCTCGGCGAGCTCGACCTCTCCGCCCTGCCGCTGGACACGCCCGCCGGCCTCCCGCTGCACAGCAAGTACGAGGACCTGTACCTGCTCGACTGGCAGGACGACACCGGTACCGGCGCGACGGTCTGCGCCGCCGCCACCCGGCCGCCGCACCTGGCCACGCCGGCCGCCCTCGCCCCCTAGGACCGCCCTCGCCGGGTCCGCTCCATCGGGCCTCCTGCGCCGGCCCCCGCGCCGAAGCCGTCCGGCGGCCGGGCGACGACCCGGCCGCAAGGGGCCCGGGGGCCCGGTGTTAGCGTGCTCGGGGCTTCGCTCCGGTGGACGCCCGCCGTACCGTCCGCCCGAGCACGAAGGGGCCCCGCCGTGGCCAAGTTCCTCCTCAGCCTGCACGTCCTCGTGTCGGTGCTGTTCGTCGGCCCGGTCGCGGTGGCGGTCAGCATGTTCCCGACCCGGGCCCGCGCCGCGCTCACCGCCGCGTCCGGTTCCGCGACCGGCGGCGAACCCGGCCGGGGCGACGGTGGCGCGGCGGAGGCCGGCTCCGTCCGGCTGCTGCACCGGATCACCCAGGTGTACGCGCTGCTGGGCCTCGCCGTGCCGGTGCTGGGCATCGGCACCGCGCAGGTCATGGACGTGCTCGGCCAGTCCTGGCTGATCGTCTCGATGGCGCTGACCGCGCTGGCCGCGCTCTCGCTGCTGCTCTTCGTCCTGCCGGCCCAGCAGGCCGCCGTGGACGCGCTGGACCCGGCCGATCCGCAGGCTCCCGAGCACGACCGGGCCCTGCAGGGCCTGCGGCGGCTGCCGATGACGGCCGGGGTGTTCAACCTGCTCTGGGCGGTGGTGGTCGTCCTGATGGTGATCCGGCCGGGATCGACCACCGGCGCCTGAGCGCGGCCGCTCCGGCGAGCGGCCGCGGATCCGGGGCCCCGACAGAACCGAACCCGCCACCCGACACGTCCACAGATCGGGTACGGGGCGATCCGGCCCCCCGCGACCGGACCGTCCCACACCGGACCGGTCATCGACTGCCGATCCTCCGGGGCCGCGCCAACGGACCACTAACATGTGACCAACAGGACCGCCGGCGGACAGTCGATGGGGCGACCAGGTCCATCACGGGAGACTTCTGACATGCGTTTTGGTCTGCTCGGCCCGCTGACCGTGCACAGCGACACCGGCGCCGGGCGCCCGGTCGGCGCGCTCAAGAGCAGAACGCTGCTGACCGCCCTGCTGCTGCGCCCCGGCCGCCAGGTCCCGCTGGACACCCTCAAGGAAGCCCTCTGGGGCGAACACCCGCCGGCCACCTCGACCGCCTCCCTGCACAACCACGTGGCCCGGCTGCGGCGCGTCCTCGACACCGGCGGCGAACCGCGGCTGCGCGCGGTGCCGCAGGGATTCCTGCTGCACGTCGAGCCGGGCGAGCTCGACAGCGAGCTGTTCACCGCCCGGTTGGGCGCGGCCCGCGCCGCGCACCAGCGCCAGGACTGGGCGGGCGTGGAGCAGGAGAGCTCCGCGGCCCTGGAGCTGTGGCGCGGCCGTCCGCTCGCCGACGTCCCCGCCTTCGCCCAGCACCCGCTGGTGGAACGGCTGATCGACCAGCGCCTCCAGCTGCTGGAGTGGCGTCACGACGCGGCGCTCCAGCTCGGGCAGCACGAGTTCATGGTCGGCGAGCTGGGCGTGCTGGCCCGCGAGTACCCCTACCGGGAGGCCTTCCACCGGCAGTTGATGCTCGCCCTGCACCGGACGAACCGGCAGGCCGACGCGATCGCCGCGTTCCACGCGCTGCGCCGCGCCCTGGTCGACGAGTTGGGGGTCGAGCCGGGCCGCGCCGTCCGCGAGGCGTACCAGGAGATCCTGACCACCCAGCCCGGGTCGGCCGACCAGCCGGCGCCGCCCGCGCGGCGCCCGCGACCCGCCCAACTCCCGGTGCCGCCGGCGCACTTCGTCGGCCGGACCGAGCAGATCCAGGCCGTGCACACGGCGCTCGGCGGCAGCGACGGGAAACCGGCCGTCGCGGTGGTCAGCGGCATGGCCGGCGTCGGCAAGACCGGGCTTGCGCTCCAGGTCGCCCGCACCCTGCGCGAGCAGTTCCCCGACGGCCAGCTGTTCCTCAACCTGCACGGCGCCACCCCGGGCATGGTCCCGCTCGAACCGCTGCAGGCGCTCGGGGTGCTGCTGCGCGGGCTGGGCGTGGAGCCCCGGCTGATCCCCGGCGACGCCGAGTCCGCGGCCGCCCTGCTGCGCTCCACCCTGGACGCCACCCGCACCCTCATCGTGCTCGACGACGCCGGCTCCGCCGCCCAGGTCCGCCCGCTGCTGCCGGCCGAGCCCGGCTGCGCCGTGCTGGTCACCAGCCGCCCCCCGCTGGCCGCGCTCGACGGCGCCACCCACATCCCGCTGGCACCGCTGACCGCCGCCGAGAGCACCGCACTGATCGCCAGCGCGTCCGGACGCGAACCGGGTGAGGGCGACTGCCCCGCGGTCCGGCGACTGGTCGAACTCTGCGGCCAACTGCCGCTCGCCCTGAGGGTCGTCGCCGCCCGCCTCGCGGTCCGGCGGGCCCTGACCGCCGATGCGCTGGTGGAACTGCTCACCGACGAGGAGCGCCGGCTCGACCAGTTGGAGTACGACGACCTGAGCGTGCGCCGCTCGCTCGCCGTCGCCCACGACGCCCTGCTCACCTCCGAGCGGGAGGACGACCGCGACGCGGCCCTCGCGCTGCGCCGGATCGGCGCCCTCGACCTCGCCGAGTACGGGGTGCCGCTGCTCGCCCGACTGATGGACGGCGAGGAGGACCGGGCCGCCGCGGCACTGGAGCGACTGGTGGACGTCGCCCTGCTGGAGGAGACCGAGTTCGGCCACTACGCGCCGCACGACCTGGTCCGCGACTTCGCCCGCGAGCTGGCCGGGCGCCACGACCCGCTGCCGGCCCGCGAGCAGGCCACCGCCCGGGCGCTGCGCTGGTACGCGGCGACCGCCCGGGAGTCCGTGCTGGCGATCCTGCCACCGGGCGGCGAGCGCGACCGGCGGCTGCCCGAACCGATCGGCGCCGCGCAGCCCTTCGCCGACTCGGCGGCGGCGTTCGCCTGGTGCGACCGCGAGCTGTCCAACATGGCGGCGCTGGCCGTGAACTTCGCCGACGCGCCCGCGCACCGGGAGGCGGTGCTGGCACTGACCCGCTCGCTCTCCCCGTACCTGCAGCGCCGGGGCCGGATCGAGGCGCTGCGCGTGCTGAGCGAGATCGCCCTCGCCACCGCCCGGGACTGCGCCGACCCCGGCGCCCAGGGGCAGGCGCTCAGCGACCTCGCCGCCGCCCACTACATGGCCGGGCAGTTCGAGGCGGCCCTGGCCCTCAACGACCGGGCGATCGAGGTGTGGCGGGCACTCGGCGACGACGACCGGGTGCAGCCCGCCCTCGGCAACCGCGGCCTGCTGCTGCGGGACCTCGGCCGGATCGAGCAGGCCACCGTCGTCCTGGAGGAGTGCCTGCTGATCGCCCGGCGCCGGGGCGCGGAACGCGACGAGGCGATCGTGCTGAGCACCCTCGGCAACGTCCGCGAGCAGGACGACCCCCGGATGGCGATCCACTTCCACACGCTGAGCCTGGCGGTGGGCGAGCGGATCGGCGACGTCATCGTCCACCAGGCGGCCCGCAGCAACATCGGCTACGCGCACCTCACGCTCGGCGAACCCGACCTGGCACTCCCCCAGTTCGAGAGCTGCCTGGCCCTGATGACGGGCGACGACGACTGGCACCACGAGTCCCAGGCCCGGCTCGGCCTGGTCCGCTCGCTGCACGGACTGCACCGCGACGAGGAGGCGGCCCAGGAGTGCCAGGTGCTCCTGGCGAAGGCGGCCGAACGGGGCGACACCTACTCGCAGGGGCTCGCCCGGCACGTCCTGGGGCTCGTCCTGCACTCGCGCGGGCGGATCGACGAGGCCGTGGCGCACTGGCAGGAGGCGCTGCGGGCCCTCGCCGGCTCGGACTCGCCCCTGGTCGCCGAGTTGGAGGAGCTGATCGCCCCCGCGTTCACCGCCCGGGGCGGGCACCCGGTGCTGGCCGACGCCGTGCCGTCCCCGCGCTCGGCCCCCTCGGACGCGCCCGCCAGGCGCTGACGGCGGCAGGCCCGCACGGCCGGGCCCTGGTCGCGTCCGACGCTCGCTCAGTTCTGCTTCGCCGCAGGCAGGTCGAAGAGTTCGGCGGCGTTGTCGTGGCAGACCGCCCGCAGCCACTCCTCCCCCAGCCCGAGGCCGGCCAGCGACCGAAGGGCCTCGACGTACGGGTACGGGATGTTCGGGAAGTCCGTGCCGAGCAGGATCCGCCCCCGCAGGGCCCGCAGGCGCGGCAGTTCGGCGGCCGGGAACGGGCTGTCGCGCTCGGTGAAGGCGGTGAAGGCCATCGTGGTGTCCAGTCGGACCTGCGGGTACCGCTCCGCCAGGTCGAGGAAGTCACCGTACTCGGGCAGGCCCATGTGTGCCACCACCAGCGGCAGTTGCGGGTGCCTGGCAAGTACCGAGGCGATCGGCCCGGGCCCGGTGTGCTTGCCGGGCGCCGGGCCCGAGCCGCAGTGCGTGACCACCGGGGTGCCGCTGTCGGCGAGCAGGCCCCAGACCTCGTCGAGCAGCGGGTCGGCGGGGTCGTACCCGCCGACCTGGAGATGCGCCTTGAACACCCTGGCCCCGCCGTCCAGCGCCCGGGCCACGTACCCGGCCGCCCCGGGCTCCGGGAAGAAGGTGGCGGTGTGCAGGCAGTCCGGGGTCCGGGCGGCGAAGCCGGCGGCCCAGCCGTTGAGCCAGGCCGCCATCCCGGGCTTGTGCGGGTAGAGCATCGAGGTGAACGCCCGGACGCCGAACTCCCGCAGCCGCTCGACGCGTTGCGCCTCCTCCTCGCGGTAGGTGATCGGCCAGGGCCGGCCCAGCAGCGGGCCGGCCGCGTCGAAGTACGCCCAGACCTTGTCCAGGACGTTCTTCGGCATGAAGTGCGTGTGCACGTCGACCAGCCCGGGCAGGCCGAGGCCCTGCCAGAACGCGCGGACCTCGGCCGTGCTCACGCCGGCACCGGCAGGGCCCGGTCGATGATCGCGCCGGTGTCCAGGCCGGTCGGCAGGGTGCCGAAGGCGCCGCCGTGGTCACCGCCCAGCCGGGAGGCGCAGAACGCGTCGGCCACCGCCGGGCTGCCGTACCGCACCAGCAGGGAGCCCTGGAAGGCCACGGCCATCGACTCGACCAGGCGGCGGGTGCGGTACTCCAGGTCGGACAGGTCGGTGAGCTCCTTGCGCAGCGCGCCGACGGCGGCGTCCAGCCGGCGGTCCGCGCCGGCGGCCAGGTCCAGTTCGCCGAGGAAGGCCTCGACGCTCTCCGGTCGCTTCGCCATCGCCCGCAGCGCGTCCAGCGCCGCGACGTTGCCGGATCCCTCCCAGATCGAGACCAGCGGCGCCTCCCGGTAGAGCCGGGGCATCCCGGACTCCTCCACGTAGCCGTTGCCGCCCAGGCATTCGAGCGCCTCCGCCGCGTGCGCCGGACCGCGCTTGCAGACCCAGTACTTGGCGACCGCCAGCCCCAACCGCCGTACCAGCACCTCGTGCTCGTTGCCGGCGAGCGCCGCGTCGGTGGCGGCGGCCAGCCGCATCGCGACGGCGGTGGCCGCCTCGGACTCCACCACCAGGTCGGCGAGCACGTTGCGCATCAGCGGCTGGTCGACCAGGGCGGCGCCGAACGCCCGCCGGTGCAGGGCGTGGTGGACCGCGCGGGTGGCGCCCAGCCGCATGCCGGAGGCGGCGCCGAGGGTGCAGTCCAGCCGGGTCATGTTGACCATCTCGATGATGGTCCGCACCCCGCGCCCCTCCTCGCCGACCAGCAGGCCGACCGCGCCGTCGTACTCGATCTCGGCCGAGGCGTTGGACTTGTTGCCCAGCTTGTCCTTGAGTCGCTGGAGCCGGATGCGGTTGCGGTCGCCGTCCGGGAGCACCCGCGGCAGCAGGAAGCAGCTGAGCCCGCCGGGTGCCTGGGCGAGGGTCAGGAAGAGGTCGGACATCGGCGCCGAGGTGAACCACTTGTGCCCGGTCAGCCGGTAGCCGCCGTCGGGGTGCGGGACGGCCGCGGTGGTGTTGGCGCGGACGTCGGAGCCGCCCTGCTTCTCGGTCATCGACATGCCGGCGATCAGGCCGCGTTTGCCGTGCGGCTCGCGCAGCCCGAAGTCGTACTCGGGGGCGGCGAGCAGCGGCTCCAGCCGCTCGGCGAGGGCCGGTGTGGCGCGCAGGGCCGGGACGGCGGCGTAGGTCATGGAGATCGGGCAGGTGTGCCCCGCCTCGACCTGGCTCCAGACGTAGAACTTGGCGGCGCGGGCGGTGTGCGCGCCGGGTCGGTTGTCGCGCCAGGGCGCGGCGTGCAGGCCGTGGCTCACGGCCGTCCGCATCAGGTCGTGCCAGTGCGGGTGGAACTCGACCTCGTCGATCCGGTTGCCGAAGCGGTCGTGGGTGCGCAGCACCGGCGGGTGCTCGTTCGCCAACCTCCCCCACTCCGCGGCCTGTTCGGAGCCCGCGAGGACGCCGAGCCGGTGCAGGTCGGGCTCGGCCCAGCCCGCACCCGACCGGCGCAGGGCCTCGATGAGGCCCGGGTCGGCGGCGACGTCGTGGCCGTAGGGCAGCGGCGCCTGGTTGGTGACCTCATGCGTCGGTGGCATCGTGTCCTCCCAGGGCACGCAGGGTGAAGGAGACCAGGCCGGGGATGACCTCGGCCGGGGCGGAACCGGCGGCGAGCGGCCCGGCGAGCGCCTCGCCGACCGCGCCGACCAGCGCGGCGGCGGTCAGCTCCGGGTCCTGGGCGGGCAGCCGGCCGGCGGCGACGGCCGCGGCGATCTGGGTCGCTATCACGTCGCGGAAGGCCCGCCGGAACACCAGCCGCTCGGTGTCGACGACGGCGTCCGCGGGTTCGACCAGCAGGGCGTAGGCGAGGCGCGGCGCCCGCAGTGCGCGGGCGGCGAAGGTCTCGACGACGGCGGCGACCTTCGCCTGCGGGGTGTCGTGGCGGGCGACGGCCTCGGTGACGGCGGCGATCTCCCGGCCGACCACCCGCCGGAAGAGCTCCACCGACAGCTCCGCCTTGTTGGCGAAGTGCTGGTAGAGGCTGCCGGTGGCGATCCCGGCGCGGTCGGCGACGGCGGCCATCGAGCACCCGCCGTACCCGCGCTCGGCCAGCAGTCCGACGGCGGCCTGGAGCACCGCCTCGCGCTGGGCGTCCAGGCGGGCCTGTACGGCGGGGGTGCGTCGGTAGGGCATGGAAGCATTGAAGCACCCATTCAGTACTTCGACCAGGGGGCGCGCCCGACCGCCGCCGGGCGGACGCGCCGAACCGCCCGCCGTCCCCCGCGCCCCGATGGCGGGGACGGGCACACGGCGGGCGGACGGTCGGGCGGGCGGGCGGTCGGGCAGTCGGGCAGTCGGCGCTACAGCCGGTGGTGCTCCTCCAGCAGGCCGGCCCGGTCGAGGTCGGTGAAGGGCGCACCCTGCGCGAGGGCGGTCGGGCGGCCGGCCTCCGCGGCCCCCAGACCGGCCCAGTCGAGCAGCTTGGCGGTGGCGGCGGCCGAGTCGGCCGGGGTCAGCGCGGCGATCTTGGCGCCGTGGTTGGCGCCGGGAGCCGTGTAGACGTAGCTGTCCTCGCTGCCGCGCCCGAGGGTGAAGGGCTCGGCGCCCCACGGGTCGTTCTGGCCGTAGACGAAGATGATCCGCTCGGCGTCGTGGCGCACCCAGCGGTCGATGTCCCGCATGGCGGCCGGGTCGAACCGCATCGGGATCGAGCGCGGCACGTAACTGCGCGGCGAGTACAGCTCCTTGGTGTCATAGTGCAGCAGGCCGCCGAGGTGCGACACGTCGAAGTTCGGGGCGCCCAGCTCGGTACCGGCCTGGTAGTAGTACGCGGTGTACCCGGCGAGCGACTGGTCGCTGTTGGAGGTGACGCCGGAGTGGGTGTCGAGCCAGGCGTACAGCTGGTCGTCGGTGGCGGTGGCGGCGGGCACGTTCGCGCAGTCCGCCTCGGTGCTGTACTGCCAGAACGCCCAGACCACGTCCAGGACCCCGACCTCGTACGCCCGGTCGGCGTCGCCGATGACGGTGAAGGTGTTGCCCAGGGCCGCGTTGTCGGCGGCGTAGCGCGGCTCCAGGGCGGCCCTGCGGACGAGGAGTTCGCGCTGGGCGGTGTCCAGCGCGGCCCGGCAGGCGGGAGTGCCGACCTGGTCGAAGAAGGCGCTGTAGGCGGAGTCCTCGCGGTCGTTCACGTCGTTCGGGGCTACGTAGGCGACGGTGCCGTCCACGTCGTCCGGGTAGAACCGCCGGTGGTAGACGGAGGACATCCCGCCCTTGCTCGCGCCGGTGGAGATCCACTCCTGGCCGTAGATCCCCTTGAGGGCGGTGATCAGCCGGTGCGTGTCGCCGGCGGCCTGCTGGATGCCGGCCTTGGTCCAGTCCGCGGGCTGGGGCCGGGAGGGCGTGAAGTAGCGGTACTCGATGGAGACCTGGTTGCCGTCGAGCAGCCGGGTGGGTTCGGTCCGCGAGGGCGTGGTGCCCAGGGTGTAGCCGTTGGTGTAGAGGACGGTCGGGCGGTCCTCGCCCCGGTGGAGCACGCTGAACCGCTGCTGGAACGTGCCCAGCCACGGCCGGCGGTGGTCGACCGGCTGGGTGTACGTGAGCAGGAAGTACCGGTGCCCGGTGGTGGTGGGCTTCTCCTCGGTGACGGTCACCCCCGGGACGGCCGCCAGGCGGTCCCGGATGTCCGCGGTGGCGGCGGTGGCGGCGGTGGCGACACCCTCGCCGCGGGCCAGCGCCGGTGCGGCGGACCCGAGGGCGAGCAGGGGGACCAGTACTGCTGCGACCAGCAGCCTCTTGAGCGTGGTGCGCATCGACTCTCCGTTGTTCGGGCGGTGACGGTGCGGGGCGGTGACCTACGGGGTGGTGCGGGCCGTACGGGGCGGTGCGGGTGCGGGACGTGCCGCGGTGCGGTGCGGTGACGGCCGAGTGGGCCGCCCGCTGGGTGCGGGCGGCCCACCGGCGGTCGGTCGGTCTCAGGGGCGCGGCAGGGTGCAGCCGGCGCGGGTCAGGTCGAGGCGGTTCCCGGCGGCGAAGCAGGCCGGGATCCCGTACGTCTCCTGGGCGTAGTTGATGCCCTGGTGGACCGTCACCGTGCCGTTCTGGTCTACCTCGCAGGGGTTGTTCACGGTGCAGGACTCGCCGTCCTCGTTGCCGGTGTTGTTCACGGCGACGACCTCACCGGTGGCGGCGTTGACCACCGGCGAGCCGGAGGTGCCGCCGATGGTGTTGCAGCTGGAGGTGTAGCGGACGGAGTCCTTGAAGGTCCACTCGCCCTCCTTGAGGCGGTAGACGAAGCCGTCGACCGAGCAGGAGTAGATCTTCTTCCAGTACCCGGAGACGACCTTGATCGAGGTGCCCTGGGCGGGGTGGGTCGCGGCGATGGTCAGCGGCGCGATCCCGTACCGCGACTGGATCGCGGAGTACGTGGTGTTGAGCTGGTAGAGCGACACGTCGGTGTCGGTCATGGTGCCGTAGACGACCTTGCTGGCGCGCAGCGTGCCGAGCTTGGCGCCGGAGGCGCTGAGCAGCGAGAAGGTCCGGCTGGAGGCCTGGTTGACGACCACTTCGCCCGGGCCGGGCATGCCGCTCTCCAGACAGTGGCCGTTGGAGAGGACGAGCGCCGGGTCACCGGCGGCCGAACCGGGCAGGCGGACCAGGGAGCCGGAGCAGTTGCTGAGCGCCACCGTCCCGGCGAAGGAGACGGTGACGGCGGGTGCGGCCGGGGCGGGCGCTGCGGCGGGGGCCGCATCGGTGAGGGTCTGCGCCTCGGACGCGGCGGGGGCGGTGGCGGCGGATGCGGGCGCGGCGCCGGCGAGGGCGGTGGCCCCGGCCAGCAGGAGCGCGGTGAGCACGCCTATGAGCGGCTTCTTCATGGGAGGGCCTCTCGTATGTGGGGTGCACCAAAATTGGCGCGCACATGACGAGATGTCAAGACTTCATCGACGGCGGGAAACCGGCCCCACCGGCCCGCCGACGCCCCCTCAGGCGTCCTTCCAGTGCCGGCGCCCGAGGCTGACCAGCCGCAACTGCATCCGTGCGGCGGCGGCCACCCGCCGGGCCGCCGCGGGATCGTCGGAGGGCGCCTCCAGGAAGGCCGCGGCGGTCGACACCACATGGCCCACGTAGAGCTCGGCGAGCATCCGCAGCTCCTCCTCCCCCCAGCCGGCGGAGACCGACTGCAGGGCGAGGGCGTCCCCCACCTCCTGCGCGAACCGGTCCAACTCGGCCGCGATCGCCTCGCGCACCTGCCGCACCCCGCCGTGCCGCTCGCGCGCCAGGAACCGGACATGGGCACGGTTCTCACGGACGTGCAGCTCGATGATCTCGACCGTACGGTCGATCAGCTCCCCCGAACCGCCTCGCCCCTCCAGGACGGAACGGACCAGCAGATGGAGGCTGGCGAGCGACTCCTCGACCAGGGCGACACCGAGATCGGCCATGTCCCGGAAGTGGCGGTAGAACCCGGCCGGGGACATCCCGGCGGCCCGGGTGACCTCGCGAACCCCCAGGCTGGTGAGGTTCTGGTCCTCCAACAGGTGCAGGCCGGCATCCATCAGTGCGCGCCGGCTCTGCTGCTTCTGGGCCTGTCTGACCCCCACGGTGTGACTCACGTCATTCAGTAAACAACTGTTTGCCGAGATTCGCCAGCGTAGAGTGAGGAAGTCAGCGAACACTTGTCATCCCAAGTGTTCGCCGAAATCTCCTGCCGCAGCCGGACAACCGAGAAAGGCCGCCCACCATGTTCCTCCTCGCCCTGCTGGTCACCATGGGAGTCGTCGCCGGTGCCGCCGTCCACACCTCGATGTCCGTCTTCCTCGCCTCGGCCGCCGCGATAGCCCTGTGGCTGCTCGCCTTCGGCGCCCGCGAGGGCCTCGCCCAGCGCCGGGTCCACTGACCCGCCCGGCCCTTCGACCGCACCGCGCCACCACCGGCCCGACGGCCCGCCATCACCGGCCACCGGCCCGACGGCCCGCCTTCACCAGCCACCGGCCCGCCCGCCGTCGGGCCCGCCCACCGGAAATCCGGCCCGGCAGCCCCGCCGGCCGACCATCGGAGGAGAACCCCGTGGACAGCATCCTGACCACCCGTCGTACCCGCGCCCACCGGGCTGCCGCCCGCCCGACCGCCGCCCGGCCGGCCACCGACGCCGACAACCTGGCCGTCGCCTCGTTCCTGCTCGGCCTCCCCGGCCTGCTGCTCTTCAACATCGCCCTCGGCCCGCTCGCGATCGTGCTGGGCGTCCTCGCCCTGGTCCGCGGGACCTCGCGCCGCGGCCGCGCGGTGCTCGGCCTCACCCTGGGCATCGCCGACCTCGCGGTCCTGGCCGCCGCCACCCTCGCCGACCACGGGCAGCTCTGGCACCTCGGCTGACACCGCGCCCGACCGGCCGCCGAGCCCCACGAGCCCCACGGGCCACCACCCGCCGACGACCGGGCCGCGCGGTCGACCGGCTCCGCAACGGCGTCCCCTGCCGGGCCGACGGGGCTGCGGATACGCTCCCCGCATGGAGCCCACCTACGCCGACTTCGCTTCAACTCCCTTCATTTCCAACAACATCGGCATTCGAGCCCAGTACGGATCGGCACCGGACGGCGGCCACCTCAGGGTGGCGCCCGGCGGCCGGCTGGAGCTCGCCTTCGAGGTGCCCACGCACTCCGGGCCCGAGCTGGCCGTCGCCCTGGCCGCCGACGGCGTCCCCGTACTCTCCGTCAACGGGGAGCCCCTCACCATCGGGCCCACGAGCACCCGGCCCACGCGCACCCGACCCGCGAGCACCGAGTCGGCGAGCACCGAGTCCGTCACGGCCGGGTCCGCCACCGCCGACGACTCCTTCGCCACCGGGCCCGGCGCCCCACACGTCGGGCCGGCCGGCGCACCGCGACCGGGAACGGCGCCGTCCGCAGCACGGACCACGCAGCGGGTGCGCCCGGCCGGCGAGCCCACGGCGACCGTCGCGATCCCCTCCGCCGTGCTCCGGCCCGGCCGCAACCTGCTCCTCGTCGCCAATCCCGCGACCTCCGGCCGGGACCTGCTGATCCGTCGGATCCTGGTCGACCCCACCGCGCTCCCCGGCCGCTCCGAGCGGGCCCTGCTGGCCGACCCCGACCGGAACAGGTTTCTGGGGAGCCGCACCCGCCTGCGGATCTTCACCACCCTGCGCACCCCGCTGGACGACCCCGGCGAGCCGTGCGCCGGAGTGCTCCGGCTGGCCCTGGACGACGGCACCGCCCCGGAGCTGCGCACGCTGTCCTGGCAGGACGCCGAGGGCGGTCGCGGGTCCGTCGGCTTCGGCGGCCGGATGCGGCGGTTCCAGGGCCACTGGGTGGCGGCGGACGGCCGGCGCTTCGCGTACGAGGGCGGCGACGCGGGCTCCGAGGAGCCCGCCGACGGGCCGACCCCCGGATGCGACTCCTTCTTCCACCGCCTCGCCGACGGGCGACCCGGACTGGACCTGCGGCTCGACGCCGGAGTCGCGCCGCTGCCCGTCGAACTGGCCTGGAGCGACACCGAGGGCCGCGCAACCTCGATCCTGTTCGACGCCGGCTGGGACACCTTCGTCGGCCACACCCGGCGCGACGGGCGGCCCGTCGACGCCTACCGGGGCCGCCGGGCGCCCGGCGTCGGCCCCGGGCCGTCGGGCAGCCGGCCGGCGCCCACCGGCCCGGCCGCCGGGCAGCCCGCCACCGGGGCCGTCCCGTTCCGCCGGGTGCGCGCCGAACAGGTCGACTTCCCGGCCGTGTTCAGCTCCTTCGCGCAGAACCTGCGCGTCGACGGCCGGCCCCGGACGCCGCACCAGATCCAGGAGGTCGGCGACCTCGTCCTGCCGACCGGAACCCTGGAGGTGACCGCCCCCGGGCGGCACGGGTGGGCGGTGGAGGACGTGCTGCCCGCCGGCCGGTACCCAGTGGCCGTCGCCGTCGAGCCGCTGGCCGAGGCCCCGCAGGCCGGCCAGCACGCGCGGGTCCGGATGCTGGCGGTGGCCCTCTCCGCCACCCCGCCGGTCAGCTGGGACGAGAGCGCGGGGAGCCGGATGAGCGGTCACGGACTGCTCTGCTTCGCCGGCCGCCCGGCGGACCCCGACACCGGGACGGACCCGGCGGGCGAGGCACCGACGACCGGCGGAACCCGGGCGGCCACCGCGGCCGGCCCCGCCGACGGCCCGGGTACCGCGCCGGCCCCCACCACGGCGGCCGTCGTCCGCCGGCTGGTCGACCACGCCCGGCCGGTGCTGGAGGCCAGAGCGCTGATCGCCGGGGGCGACCGCCCCGACGACGCGGCCCCGCACCGCACCCGACCCGCCGGCCACGCCGCCGGACGCGACCCCGGCGCCTTCGCGCACGGCTGGCACACGGTGGCGCAGCCCGCCGCGGGCGGGGTGGCCGTGGGCGTCCTGGTGGAGCGCGCCGAGCGCCCGGACGCGGGCGGCGCCGGCCGGGTCGGCCGCGACGCGGAGGGCCGCCCGGTGGCGTACGTCCACCACTTCCCGCAGCCGTAGGCCGTCGGTCGGGTGGTGCCCGGCCGGCGGAGCGTCAGTCCGCGGCGACCGCGCGCAGCACGTCGAGCCGGGCCGCGCGCCCTGCCGGCCGCAGCCCGGCGACCGCGCCCGCCAGCAGTCCGGCGCCGAGCACCACCGCCAGTTGGAGGGGCGGGATCGCGAAGGAGCCCGTCCCGGCGTCGTCCGAGGCCTTCACCAGGGCCCAGCCGAGGAAGGCGCCGAGACCGAGCCCGCCGACCGTGCCGAACGCGGCGACCAGCACCGACTCCCAGCGGACCATGGCCCGGAGCTGACCGCGGGTCTGACCGACCGCGCGCAGCAGACCGAGCTCCCCGGTGCGCTCGTGGACCGCCAGGGTCAGCGTGTTGGCGATGCCCAGCAGGGCGATCAGCACCGCGAGGGCGAGCAGCGCGTAGACCACCGAGAGCATCATGTCGACGCCGGAGGCCGCACTCGCCGCGTACTGGTCGCGGTCCTGCACCTGCGGGTTGCCGAACGGCTCGGCGGCCCGCTCCACCGCCGCCCGGCCCTGCGCGAGCGGCACACCGGGCCGCAGGGCCACGGCGACCAGGGTGTCGCTGTCCTGCCCCCGGTGCGGGGCCCAGGCCTCGCGGGTGATCAGGTAGTCGCCGGCCAGGCCGGCGCCGTCGTACAGCGCCCGGACGGTGTACGGGCCGCTCGACCCGTCCGTGAAGCCCACCGTGACGCTCCGGCCGAGCTGCCAGCCCTGCCGGTCCGCCTCGGCCCGGGAGACCGCGAGACCGTCGGTGCCGAGCCCGTCCAGCGAGCCCTCGACCCGGCCGAGGTCGACGATGCCGGCCAGCCGGTCCGGGTCGGTGACGTCCAGGGTGCGGCCGTGGCCGTCGATCCGGGCCACGCCCCGGCCGAGCCCGACGCTGCCCCGCACCTCGGGCAGGCCCGCCAGGGCGTCGGCCAGCCTCGGGCTGAGGCCGCTGCCGCCGGCCCCGAAGGAGGGCGCGGTGACGGCGAGGTCCCCGGCGAAGGAGTCGTCGACCGTCCGGTCCATGGTGGCCCGGATCGAGGCGCCGAAGACCGTGAAGAGGGTGACCACCGCGACGCCGATCATCAGCGCGGTGGCGGTGGCCGCCGTCCGGCGCGGGTTGCGGGCCGCGTTGCGCCTGGCCAGCGTGCCGCTGACGCCGCGCAGCCGGGGCAGCGGCGCGCCCAGCACACGGACCGCGAGGGCCGCCGCGACCGGGCCCAGCACCACCGCGCCGGCCAGCACGGCCAGCGCACCGGCGGTGGTCAGCAGGACGGACGGGCCGTCGGTGGCACCGACCACCGCCACCGGGACACCGGCGGCGAGCAGCAGCCCGCCGAGCGCGAGCCTGGCCCGGCCGGCCCGGCCGTCGGCGGCGCGGTCCACGGCGCTCTCGCGCAGCGCCGCGAGCGGCGCCGTCCGCCCGGCGCGCACGGCGGGCAGCAGCGCCGAGCCGGCCGCGACCACCGTGCCCACCAGCAGCGGCAGCAGGACGGCGGCGGGGGTGACCACCATGCCGCCGGTCGGCAGCGAGAACCCGAGGGCGGAGAACAGGGCCTTCAGGCCGGTCGCCACCCCGATGCCGCCGACCAGCCCGCCGAGCGAGGCCAGCAGTCCGACCGCCAGCGCCTCGGCCAGTGTCGCGCCGAGCACCTGGCCGCGCGCCGCGCCGAGCGCCCTGAGCAGGGCGTTCTCCCTGGTCCGCTGCGCCACCACGATGGCGAAGGTGTTGTGGATGGTGAAGGTGGCCACCAGCAGGGCGATCCCCGCGAAGACCAGCAGCAGGGTGGTGAACAGGCCGAGGAACCGACCGGAGACCTGCTCGGTGCTCTCGGCGGTGGCCGCCGCGCCGGTCACCGCCTGCACGCCCTCGGGCAGCCGGGGGGTGATCGCCCGGACCAGCTCGGCCTGCGAGGTGCCCGGCGTGGCGCGGACCTGGATGGCCGCGGCCTGCCCGGCGCCCTTCGGGGTGAGGTGGCGCTCGGCCTCGTCGAGGGTCAGCGCGGTGAAGGTGCTCGGGCCCATCCCGTCCGCGCTGTCGCCGAAGGTGGCGATGCCGACGATGGTGATCCGGACCGGGTCCGGGGTGCGCAGCACGGTGGTGTCACCGAGGTGCAGGCCGCCGCTCCTCGCCGCTCCCCGGTTGACCACGGCCTCGCCGGCCGCGGCGGGCGCGCGGCCCTCGGCGAGCCGGTAGGGGTTCAGCTTCGGGTCGGCGAGCCAGTTGCCGGCCAGGGTGGGCGGCCCCTGGCCGCCGACCGGCCGGCCGTCGCTGCCGACGAGTTGCCCGGCGCCCAGGACGGAGGCCTCGGCGGCGGCCACGCCCGGTACGGCGCGCAGCCGTTCGGCGAGCGCGGCCTCGACCGGCGCCCTGACCCCGCCGGGGGTGCCCGGGGACTCCAGCACGTCGGCGCTGCGGACGACCGCGTCGGTGCCGGCGTTGGCGTCCGCGAACAGGGTGTCGAAGTTGGCCCGCAGGGTGTCGCCGAGCACCATCGTGCCGGCCAGGAAGCTGACGCCGAGCAGGATGGCGAGGAAGGTCCCGGCGAGGCGCCGCCGGTGGGCGCGCAGCGAGCGCAGGCTGATCCGCAGGGCCGCGGTGGCCGGGCTCATGACCGCCCCCGTTCGAAGGCCTTCATCCGGTCCAGCACCCGGTCGGCGGTGGGCGCGGCCATCCGGTCGACCAGGCGGCCGTCGGCGAGGAAGAGCGCCTGGTCGGCGTGGCCGGCGGCGACCGGGTCGTGGGTGACCATGACCACGCAGCGGCCCATCTCGTCCACCGCGCGGCGCAGCAGGCCGAGCACCTCGGCGCCGGTGCGGGAGTCGAGGTTGCCGGTGGGCTCGTCCGCGAACACCACCTCGGGCCGGCCGGCCAGCGCCCGGGCGACCGCGACCCGCTGCTGCTGGCCGCCGGAGAGCTCGCTCGGGCGGTGGTGCAGCCGGTCGCCGAGCCCGATCACGTCGATCAGACCGTCGAGCCAGGCCTGGTCGGGCGCGGCGCCGGCCAGGTCGAGCGGGAGGGTGATGTTCTCCCGGACGGTCAGGGTGGGGACGAGGTTGAAGGCCTGGAAGACGAAGCCGATCCGCTCGCGACGCAGCAGGGTCAGCCGCCGGTCGTTCAGGGTGCCCAGCTCGGTGTCGCCGATCCAGGCGCCGCCGGAGCTGAGGGTGTCCAGCCCGGCGGCGCAGTGCATCAGGGTGGACTTGCCGGAGCCGGAGGGCCCCATGACGGCGGTGAAGCGGCCGGCGGGGAAGTCGACGGTGACGTGGTCCAAGGCGCGGACCTCGGTGGCGCCGATGCCGTGGACCTTCACCGCGTCGACCACCCGGGCGGCGACGTCGGTCACCACGTCGAGGGTGGCCGACCGGTGCTCGGCGGCGCTCACTTCGCACCGCCCCGGTGGTCGCGCGGGTCCTCGGTGAGGACGGCGCGGCGGGCCCGGTACTCGTCGGCGTCGATGCCGCCCTCGGCGTAGCGGCGGCCGAGCACGGCGAGCGGACCGTCCGGACGGCCCGCGCAGCCCCGGCGCCACACGGTGCGGCGCAGCACGAAGGCGACGAGGAGGACCACCCCGATCCAGAACAGCGGGATCAGCAGGATCCAGGGGCCCGGTCCGTTCCAGTCGTGGTCGGCGAGGACGGTCTGGGCCGGCAGTGCGCCGGCCGGCAGCGTGTACATGAGGGATCGTCTCCTCGGCGGTGGCTCGTCCCGGAGGTCCCCGGGCTCCTTCGAGCATTCCGCCGAGGGGGGTCGCGGCGCGTCGTACGGGCAGCGGCTTCGCGGCTACTGCGGGGGGAGTACCCGGGCCGGGGCCCGCTACGACCCTTCGGCCCGATCAGCCCGATCAGCCCGCGCGGATCACTCGACCCGGTCAGCCGAGCCAGCCGGGACGGACCAGCCCGGACTCGTACGCCAGGACGACGAGTTGGGCGCGGTCCCGGGCCGCCAGCTTGACCATCGCCCGGCTGACGTGGGTCTTCGCGGTCAGCGGGCTGACCACCAGGCGGCGGGCGATGTCCTCGTTGGAGAGGCCGAGGCCGACCAGTGTCACGACCTCGCGTTCGCGTTCGGTGAGCACCGAGAGGTCAGGGCCGGCGCCCTCGGGCGCCTTGGAACGGGTGGCGAACTCGCCGATCAGGCGGCGGGTCACGCCGGGCGACAGCAACGCGTCGCCGGCCGCCGCGACCCGCACGGCGCGCAGCAGGTCGGCCGGCTCGGTGTCCTTGACCAGGAACCCCGCGGCGCCGGCGCGCAGCGCCTCGAAGACGTACTCGTCCAGCTCGAAGGTGGTCACGACGACCACCCGGACGGCGGCCAGCGCCGGGTCCACGGCGATCCGGCGGGTGGCCTGCAAACCGTCCAGGCGCGGCATCCGGACGTCCATCAGGACCACGTCGGGGGCGAGTTCGCGGGCCAGCCGGACGGCGTCCTCACCGTCGCCGGCCTCGCCGACCACCTCCAGGTCGTCCTGGGCGTCCAGCAGCGCGCGGAACCCCGCCCGGACCAGCGCCTGGTCGTCGGCCAGCAGCACCCGGATCACGTCGTGCGCTCCGTCCTCGTCGACAGCGTGGCCCGGACCCGGAATCCGCCGTCCGGCCGCGGGCCCGCCTCCAGCGTGCCGCCGAACGCGGCCACCCGCTCCCGCATGCCGACCAGACCGCTGCCGGAACCGCCCGCGTCCCCGTGCCCGGCCGGCCCCGGGTCGTCCACCTGGACGGTGAGGGCGTCGGCGTCCTCCCAGTCCAGCAGCACGGCGGCGCGGCGGGCCGCCGAGTGCCGGATCACGTTGGTCAGCGCCTCCTGGACGATCCGGAAGGCCGTCAGGTCGGCGCCCGCCGCCGGCGTCCGCGGCCGGCCCGCCACCCGAACGGCGACCGTCAGCCCGGCCCGGCCGGCCTGCTCGACCAGCTCGTCCAGGCGGGCGAGCCCGGGGGCCGGTCCGCGCGGGGCGGCGGCGTCCGGCGAGCGGAGCGTGCCGAGCACCTGCCGCACCTCGCCGAGCGCCTCCTTGCTGGCGCTCTTGATGGTGGTCAGCGCGGTGCGGGCCTGCTCGGGCCGGGTGTCCAACAGCTCCAGTGCGACCCCGGCCTGGAGGTGGATCAGCGAGATGCTGTGCGCCAGGATGTCGTGCAGCTCGCGGGCCATCCGCAGCCGCTCCTCGTCCGCCCGGCGCCGTTCGGCCTGCGCCTCGAAGGCCCGGCGCGCGTCCATCCGCTCCCGCCGGAACCGCAGGATCTCGGCCACCGCCACCACCAGCAGCACCCAGGCGACGGCGCCGAACTCCTGCCACCACAGCACCCGCGGCCCGCGCGACCAGGCGGCCGGCAGCACGAAGCCGACCAGCGCGTGGGCCAGGTAGCAGGCCCCCAGACCGAGCCAGGCCGCCCGGCGGTGGCCGCGCTGCACGGCCGCGCAGACGGCGACGACCAGGCTGAGGAACACCGGACCGTACGGGTAGCCGGCGAAGAGGTACGCCACGGTGACCGCCGAGACGCCGGCCACCACCGCGACCGGCCACCGGCGGCGCAGCACCAGCAGCGCCGGCCCGAGGAGCAGCAGCAGGTAGCCGAATGCGTCCAGTTCTACGTGGCCGCCGCTCTGGTGGCGGCCCGCCGCCGTGGTTCCGGCCACCTGGACCACCGCGACCACCAGTGCCGTGGCCACCGGCCAGCCCGCCTTGGCGGCTCGCACCCACGGCGGGCGCCACGGCCCGGAGTCCTCAGGATCGGTTGCCATGTCCGGAAGGCTAGACCGCGGGGCCCGCGCTCCGCGTCACCCGGCCGGGGCGATCGGGCGTACTCCCCGTGTAGTACGCCCGGAGCCTCCCGTCGTCCGTCCCGGCCCTCCGGCCGCGGCCGCGGCGCTCCGCGTTCTCGCGTTCTCGCGACGGTCGACGTCCGCGTGCGCCCGGCGACGCTCCGCGTTCTCGCGGCGGTCGGTGTTTGCGTGCGCCCGCCGCCGTTCCTACGCTGAGGCCGTGCATACCCCAGTTGCCGGTTCATGGATCCGTCGGTTCCCCGCCCTGGCGCCCGGGGGTCGCGGCGCCGAGCACACGGTGCGGCTGGTCTGCTTCCCGCACGCGGGCGGGGCGGCCGGGGCGTACGCCGGCCTGGCGCGGGTGCTGCCACCGGGCATCGAGCTGCTGGCGCTGCAGTACCCCGGCCGGCTGGACCGCTTCCGCGAGCGCCCGCTCGACAGCATCCCGGCGCTGGCCGACGCCGCCTTCGAGGCGCTGCGCACCGAGCTCACCGGCACCTTCGCGTTCTTCGGGCACAGCATGGGCTCCGTCGTGGCCTTCGAGGTGGCCCGCCGCTTCGAGCAGGGCGCCGCGAACGGCCCGGTGCGGCTGTTCGCCTCGGCCCGGCGGGCTCCCTCGGCGCCCCGCCGGGAGCAGCTCCACCTCGGGGACGACGCCGCGTTGCTGGCCGAGCTGGAGCGGCTGGGCGGCACCGAGCGGGAGGTGCTGGACGACCCGGAGATCATGGCCCTCGCCCTGCCCGTCCTGCGCGCCGACTACCGGGCGATCGAGACCTACCAGAGCCCGCCGGACGCGCGGGTCGACTGCCCGCTGACCGTCCTGGTGGGCGACGCGGACCCGGTCACCTCGCCCGCCGAGGCCGCCGACTGGGCCGCTCACTCGACCGCGGGGACCGACCTGCGGATCCTGCCCGGCGGCCACTTCTACCTGGACGCGCAGCTCTCCCGGGTGGCCGCGCTGGTGGCCGGCGCCCTGCTCCCCGCGCCGGGCGGCCCCGCCCTCCCCGAGGGCCCCGCGGAGGACCGGAGCCGTTCGGAGAGCCGGAACTGATCGGAGAGCCCGAGCCCTTCGGAGCGCCGGAGTTCGTCGGGGAGCCGGAGTTCGTCGGGGAGCCTGTGATCGGAGAGCCTGAGCCCCTCGGCGAGCCGGGCGGCCAGGTCCAGGTAGTGCGTGCGGCGCCGGGGCGGCACCAGGCCGGGGATCAGCACCTCCCACATCTCCCGCAGGCGGGCCGGCAGGTTGCCGCCCGTCTCCGTCGCCCGCGCCACCAGCTGCAGCCCGGCGAAGGAGCTGATCACGAAGCGGGCGCAGGCGTCCGGGTCGACGCCGGGGCGCAGGTCCAGCTGGCGCGCCGCCCGCCTGAACTGCTCGCCGAGGACGGCGGCCCACTCCCCGTACGGGCCGGTGGCCGGGCCCCGCGTGATGCCTCCCTCCAGCGTCAGCCGGACGCCGGCGCGGGCCACCGGATCGGCGAGCAGCTGCTCCGCCAGGACGAAGGACAGCCGCACCACCGTCTCGACCCCGGGCAGGCCCCTGGCGAGGAGCCGGTCGGCGGCGTTCATCGCCTGCCGGTGCTGGAGCCCGATCACGGCCAGGGCCAGTTGCTCCTTCGAGGCGAAGTGGAAGTAGAGCGCGCCCTTGGTGACCCCGCTCTCGCCGACGATGTCCGCCAGGCTGGTCGAGCCGAACCCCTGACGGTCGAACATCCGTGCGGCGGCCGCGACGATCGTGGTCCGCGTCAGCTCCGCACGCTGCTGCTTCACGGTGACTGGCTCCTCGGGGCCTGAGGGCGGGCGGACTCACGGGCAGGTCTGACGGACGGGCTCACCGGGGCAGGACCCGCCGGCCCGGAAACGGGTCGACCGGTATGTTATCCGAGCCGAACAGAATGTTCACGCATGATCCAAAACCGTCACCCGGCGCCCACCGGATCCGGGTGCGACCACCCGGAGGGCCAGGAGCCCCACGGGGCCGGGACGCTGAAGCCCGGTCAGCGTCCTTCGCCCACCGATCACCGAGGGCGACCCCACCTTTTAAGAAGATAACGAATTAGGCACCTGTCCAGCGGCGACGTTTTAGTTATTGACGGCAAGCATGGAAGGACGTTTGACTCCGGTCCTCAGCCGCAACGATGCGGCGCAGTCAGGAGGCACCACCCAGCATGAACGTTGTGACGCGTCGCACCATCAGTGGCACAGCCGCACTCGCGCTCGCACTCTTGACCCTCACCGCCTGCGGGGAGGACGACGCGGGGAAGAGCTCGGACGGCGTCGGCCACACCACAGTCGGCCTGCTGCTTCCCGAGAACTCCTCCTCCACCCGCTACGAGGCCTTCGACAAGCCGCTGATCCAGGCCTCCGTCGCCTCGCTCTGCACCAAGTGCACCATCGACTACGCCAATGCGGACGGCAACGAAGCCACCCAGAAGCAGCAGTTCGACGCCCTGCTCGCCAAGGGCATCAAGGTCATCCTGCTCGACCCGGTGAACGCGAAGAACACCGCACCCTGGGTCGAGGCCGCCAACGCCAAGGGCGCGAAGGTCATCGCCTACGACCGGCTGGCCGCCGGAAACGTCGCCGCCTACGTCTCCTTCGACAACGCCCGCACCGGCGAACTCCAGGGCAACGCCCTGCTGGAGGCCCTCGGCCCGAAGGCCGCCGACGCCGAGGTCGTCATGATCAACGGCTCGGAGGCGGACCCCAACGCCGCCAGCTTCAAGAGCGGCGCGCACAAGTCGCTGGACGGCAAGGTCAAGAAGATCTCCTACGAGCAGTCCGGCGAGTGGAAGCCCGACGTGGCGGCCCAGAAGATGAACGAGGCCATCCGCAAGGTCGGCAAGGACAACATCGACGCGGTCTACGTCGCCAACGACGGCATGGCCGCCTCGGTCATCGAGACCCTCAAGGCGGCCGGCCTCAAGAACATCCCGGTCGGCGGTCAGGACGCCTCGATCGACGCCGTGCGCCGGGTGCTCTCCGGTGAGCAGTCGTACACCATCTACAAGCCGTACAAGCCGGAGACCGACGCCGCGGCCACCATCGCCGTCCACCTCTTGAAGGGACTGGACGTCACCTCCATCGCGAGCTCGATCACCGAGAGCAACGGGTCGCACGTCCCGTCGATGCTCCTCACCCCGATCGTGGTGACCAAGGCCAAGGTCGCCGTGACGGTGATCGCCGGCGGTCTCTACACCGCTGCCGAGGTCTGCGCCGCGCCGTACGCCGACGCCTGCGCCGCCGCCGGCATCAAGTAGCCACCGGGACCGGGCGACCCCTGGCGCCGCGTAACCACCCGGACCGGGTGACCACGCCGGCACGGGACGACCGTCGAAACGGGACGGCCGCCAGGACAGGACGGCCGCCAGGACGGGACGACCGTCGGTACCGACTGACCGCGCGTCCCGGTCGGCGCCCCGGACGCCGGGCGACCACCGGATACCGGGCGACCACCCCGGCGCCATCCGCTCCAGACCACCGCAGGGTGGCCCGCCTGCCGCTGTGGCCGGTGCCCGACCGGCACCGGCCGCGGTAGCAGGCGGGCCACCCCGGCAGCGCCGGGCGGTCAGGCCCGGGCCACCGCCGCCGAACGGCGGTCGAAGACCTCCGGCCGGGCGGTGCGCAGCGCCGTGGACAGCGCACCGATCAGCACCGCCTCGTCCCCCAGCAGGCTCGGCGCCAGCCGCGGACGCAGCGGGGTGAGCGCGTGCAGGGCCTCCTCGACCCGGTCGAGCAGAAGGTCGGAACTCTGGCCCATTCCGCCCCCGAGCACCACCAGATCGGGATCGATGACCGAGGACACCACCGCCACGGCGTAGGCGAGTTGCTCCGCCTGGCGTTGCACGGCGGCGAGCGCGGCCGGGTCACCCGCCCGCGCCGCGTCGAAGACCTGCTTGGCCGTCGACGCGCCGCGCAGGCCCGACTCCCGCGCCCCGCGGACCACGGACTCGGCCGAGGCCGCCGACTCCAGCATCCCCCGCCGCTGGTCGTGCTCCCCGCCCGCACCGGCACCCGCACCGCCCGGCAGCGGCAGGAACCCGATCTCGCCGGCCGCCCCGTGCGCACCGCGCTGGAGCTTGCCGCCGGAGACCACGCCCATCCCGATGCCGGTGCCGAGCAGCAGGTAGACGAAGTGCCGGCTCCCGGCGCCCGCGCCCCGCGCGTACTCGCCCAACGCCGCCAGGTTGGCGTCGTTGTGCACGCTGATCGTGGTGTCCAGGCCCGCCCTGATCCGGTCGAAGAGGCCCCGCCGGCCCCAGCCGGGCAACTGGGCCGCGTAGCGCACCCGCTGCTCCGACTCGTCCCAGACGCCCGGGGTGCCGATCGCGGCGTGCACGACGGCGCCGGGGCCGATCCCGGCCTCCTCGATGGCGGCCCGGGACTCCGCGATCACCGCGTCGGCCACCGCGCCGGCGCTGCGGCCCCGGTTCGGAACGTCCCGCCGGGCGGTGATCTCCCCCGCGAGGTCCGCGACCGCGACCCGCAGTCGGCCCCGGCCGATGTCGACGCCCAGCACGTACCCGGCGGTCGGGTCCGGCTCGTACAGGACGGCCACCCGGCCGCGGCCGGGGGCGAGCAGTCCGGCCTCGCGGGCCAGTCCGGCCTGCTCCAGGGTGGCGAGCGCGGCCGAGACGGTGGGCTTGGAGAGACCGGTGTCCCGGGCGAGTTGGGCGCGCGAGGCGGAGCCGGTGGTGCGCAGGCGCTCCAGCAGCATCCACTCGTTGTTGCTGCGCAGCCGCTGCCTGCTCCAGGGCTGCTCGGGCGCCGACCCCGGCGCGGGGTCGGGCCCTCCCAGGTCGGAGCCGCCGGTACCCGATGATGCGCCGCCGGTGCCGGGTGTGCCGGGGCCGGATGTACCGTCCCGGCCATGACCTGAGGCCTCGTCCGCGGAGTGCGGCCCCGAGACGGATGCCCGGTCGGAGCCCTGGTGGGAGGGCTGTTCGGGACGCTGGTCGGAAAGCTGGTCGGAGCCCGGGCCGGGTCTCGCGGCCGGGTGGGAGCTCATGGTCGCCTCCGCGCCTGGATGGTCTCGGTGATCTTCTGATCCGCCCCGCAACTCTAAGCGGGATCGTGCCTGCACCGACCGACGATTCGCCAGGTCGATGTGATGCCCGCGTGCCGCGGGGGTGCGTCGAGTGTGTGGAGGGGGTGGCGCCACGATGTCGACCGATGGCGTCGGCCGCCGACGCCGGTCGACGGCATCGGCCGACGGCATCGGTTGCCGCGCCGCCGGCCTGGCCACCCGTCGACCCAATGGGTTAAGTTAGCCTTACCTAACCAAGGGAAGGCCGTCATGCACCCCACCCACGTCAGCAACCAGGCCCCGACGGACGCCGAGCGGGTACGGAGCCTGCTCCTCACCGCCTCCTCGCTCACCACCACGACACGGGCGGGTCGCCACGACCTGCTGGGCCCGGACCTGCTCGACCTCGGCGCCCTCCCCCACAACCCCGGGGCCCGGCTGACGGCCCCCCAGGACTGCCGACTCACCCACGAGGCGGCCCAGGCGGACGAGGAGGGCGTACCCGTCCTCCTCGAATGGACCGACGTGGCACCGGTCGCCGTCCGCGACCGGGTCCGCTGCCAGGTGCGGATCGCCGGGCGGCTCGGCCGGCCCCGGGCCGCGGCCGACGGCACCGTCGTCCTACCGCTCGACCCGACCCAGGTACTCCTCACCGCCGACGGGACCCACCTCCCCGTCGACTTCGACGAACTCACCCGGGCCGCCCCGGACCCGATCGCGCCCTACGAGGCCGCGCTGCTCACCCACCTGGACGAGGACCACCACGACCAGGTGGCCGCCCTCTCCCGCCTGGTCGACCCCCGCCTGCTGTCCGGCGTCACCCGGGTGCGGCCGCTCGCCCTGGACCAGTACGGCATCGTGCTCCGCCTCGAACACCTCCGGGTCCACCACGACGTCCGACTGGCCTTCGACCGGCCCCTGCTCGACGCCGGCGAGGTCGGCCACCGCATCCACGCACTGCTCGACTCCGCGGCCCGGGTCCGCGCCCGCCGCCTGCGACTCCACACCGAACGGCACTGAGCCCGGACGGCACGGAACCACGCGCCCAGGAGGCGCGGCATGATGAACACGTGATCGGACGCCTGTTCTCCCTCGTCATCGACTGCCCCGCCCCCGCCGAGCTCGCCAGCTTCTACGAGCAACTGCTGACCCTCACCCGGGTGGAGGACACCCCCGACTACGTGGTGCTCGAAAGCCCCACGGGCAGCGAGACGGTGACCTTCCAGCGGGTCCCCGACTTCCGCCCGCCGCGCTGGACGGACCCGGACCACCCGCCGCAGATGCACGTGGACGTCCTGGTCGACGACCTGGACGTGGCCGAGGAGGCCGTCCTGACCCTCGGCGCAACCCTGCTGGAGGGCTCCGACAAGCCGATCGGCTACCGCGTGTACGCCGACCCGGTCGGCCACCCGTTCTGCCTGGTGACCCGGGAGGGCGTCACCGCCCCCGAACAGTGACCCTGCCACCGGCGCCCCGGCCACGGCCGGCTTCCTACCTCCCCCGGTCGCAGTTCCACGCCGCTGAACGAACCGAATGTCGATCCGGTGGCGACGATGAACCCGCCGCAGATGGATCGGGCCTGACGTTGGGACATGCTCCGGAAGCACCCGGGCGAGAAGCCCATCGTGCGTCGGGGATCACGGAGCCCGCCGCCGACAGTGCAACGAGCGCCGGCCACCGGCAAAGCCCCCGCAGGTGGCAATGGAGATCTTGGGCCACTCGCGGATCGCCGTGACCATGAACGCGTGAACGGACGTCTCGACACGCACCCGGCGGCAGATCCCCGGGCACCCGGGCCGTCTGCCGGAGCGGCACCGCAGGAGCGGCTGGCATCACCCGTTGCTGTCAGCCACTGCAGTCAAATGCCCCGTAGCGTGATCGCTGCGGGGCCTTTTGGCTGGTGGGCGCGGACGGTTTCGAACCGCCGACATCTGCTTTGTAAGAGCAGCGCTCTACCACTGAGCTACGCGCCCCCCGTCGCGGCCGGTGGGGGCACGACGAAAGGCAAGACTACCTGGTCCGGCCGGTCCTCCGGGCCATGTGGCCGAGGAGTGGGACGGCGGGCGGGGTCGAGGGCGACGGGAGGTGGGGTGGGCCGGGTGGGAGCGGGGGCGTGGCCGGGGCGGGAGGGGTGCCGGTCGGTGGGGGTGATCGGGAAGAATGGGGGTGGATCAGCTGTCGGGCGGGCCTTCGGGCGGCCGGGCGGGACGGGACGGCAAGGCAGGGAGCGCGGTGTGAGGGTGGCCGGCGGGAGCGGGCGGGGGCGGCTCGGGGGCGCGGCGGTCGAGGCGCTGGTGCTGCCGCTGGTGGTGGCCGGGATGTTGGGGGCGGCCGGGGCGTCGGCGTTCGGTTCGGCGGGGGGTGGCCGGGGTGGCTGGTGGCGGCGCAACGACGCGTTGCGGGCCGAGGCCCGGGCGGCCCGCGATGCCGCGCAGCAGGCGTTCTACGAGCTGGACTCGGCCCAGCGGGACGTGCAGCTGGCGGTGGAGACGGTGCGGGCGGCCGAGGACGGCGCCGCGGCTCGCCAGGCCCTCGCCGACTTCCAGCAGGTGACGGGGCGGGTCGACCAGGTCAGCGTGAACTATCTGGCCGCGCTCGACGCGTTCGACCTGGACGCGGAGGAACTTGAGTCGGCGGCGGCCACCCAGGCCCGGCGGCGACTGGAGGACGTCAAGGGGCAGTTGGGGTCCGCGCAGGCGGAGTTGGACGGGTTCCTGCAGCGCCTGCAGCCGCTGCTCCAGCATGCCGAGTCGCAGCTGATGCGGGTGACGCCGGCCGTCGAGAAGGCGAAGCGTTCGCTGCTCGCCGCGACCACCTCCCTGGAGGCCGTCCGGGGCGCGGGCTTGAAGGCGGACGATCTCGCGGCGCAGTTGGCCGAACTGGCTCCGGAGCTGACCCGCCTGAACGAGGGCGCCTCGCGGCACGGGGTCGCTCCGACGCTGAAGCGGGCCGAGGACGTGGCCCGGCGGGCGGAGGCGATCGCGGAGAAGGCCGGGCAGTTGCCGGAGCGGGCGCAGGAGATCGACCGCCGGGTGGCGAGTCTGCGGACCAGGATCCAGGCGCTGGAGACGAAGTCGGGCACGGTGGAGCCGGCTCTCAGTGAGTTGCGCCGCCGGTTCAGCAGCGCGTGCTGGCAGGACCTCCAGCGGGTGCCCGTCCAGGTCGCCGAGGCGGTGCGGGCCGCGCAGGAGAACCTCGCGGAGGCCGCGCGGGCCCGTGACGAGCAGCGGTGGCCGGACGCGACGGGGGCGATCGGTACCGTCCGGGCGCTGCTGACCACCGCGGACGACTCGGTGGCGGCCGTCAACGAGCGGCTGCGGCGCCTGAACGAGGTGGAGCACGACCCGAACCGCGAGGTCGAGCGGACGCGTTTCGCGCTGCGGGACGCGCAGCGGCTGGCGATGGCCGGGCGGCAGGCGCCGGATCCCCGGCACGCGGGCCCGCTGGACGCGGCCGTCGGGCGGCTGGACCGGGCGGTCGCCGAGCTGGAGGCAGCCGGGCGGCACCCCGACTACTGGCACTTCCTCGGTGAACTGGCGGCGGTGCGGGAGACGGCCGCCGAGGTGGTGGAGCTGATCCGGGGTGACCTGGGCGCGAGCGGCCATCACTGAGAACCGCGAGCGGCCATCACCGGGAACCGCGAGCGGCCATCACCGGGAACCCCGAGCAGCCATCACCGGGAACGGCGAGCAGCCATCACCGGGAACGGCGAGCGGCCATCACTGAGAACCGCGAGCAGCCATCGCCGAGAACTGCGGGAAGTCCACGCCCCACTCCGCATTACTGACGAGTAACTTGATCGGCTAGAGTCCTCCCATGGCACGTAAGCGCACCATGACCGCCGCGACCTTCCGGCGTGGGATCAACCTCTGGCCGCCCTTCCTCTGCGCGGGCATCCGGGTGCTGTCGGTCTCGGAGGACTTCACCTTCGCGAAGGTGAGGCTCCGGCTCGGCCGGCTCAACCGCAACTGGGTCGGCACGCACTTCGGCGGATCCATCTTCGCGATGACCGATCCGTTCTGGATGCTGCTGGTCATGCAGAACCTCGGCCGCGACTACGTGGTGTGGGACGCCGCCGCCGAGATCAGTTTCGTCTCGCCGGGGCGGGGCGACATCTTCGCCGAGTTCACGCTGACCGACGACCGGCTCGCCGAGATCCGCGAGCTGACCCGGGACGGCAAGAAGGCCCTGATCTGGTTCGACACCGAGGTCGTCGCGGCGGACGGCTCGGTCGTCGCACGCGTGCGCAAGCAGGTGTACGTCCGGCAGAAGCGCAAGCAGGACGTACCCACCGGCTGATCCGCTGGGTACCCTGCGGGTATGCCTCGTTATGACTTCCGCTGCCGCTCCTGCGGCGCCACCTTCGAGCTCCGCCGCGCGATGGCCCAGGCCAACGACCCGGCCGTGTGCCCGCAGGGACACCCCGACACCGTCAAGCTGCTCTCCACCGTCGCCGTCACGGGCGTGGGCGGCGGCGCCTCCGCGGCACCGCAGCAGGCCCCGTCCGGTGGCGGCTGCTGCGGCGGCGGCTGCTGCGGCTGATCCCGGACGCCGCGCAGCGGTCCCCGAGCCCGAGGGCGGGCCCGGGGCCGCGGTGCGTTCGTCGGGCGTGCCCGTGCGACCCCGGCGGCCCTACCGGACGGGCGCCGGCCGGGCCGTCGCCTGCGCGCCGGCCCGGACGCGCTCCAGCATCTGACGGACGATCTCCTCGCCCGCCGCGACGCCGATCTGGGTGAGCGCGGTGACGCCGGGCGCCGTCCAGTCGGAGTCGGCGAGTTCGCCGTGGCCGGGGCGCCAGCCCGCGTCCGCCGCGAGCAGCAGCTCGGCGTCGAGCAGCGAGTCGCCGGCCGACAGGACGGTCGCGCCGCCGACCCGGCGTTCCACCTCGGCGAGCGCCGCGCTCTTGCTGAGCGGGGCGGGCACGGCGTAGACCTTGCGCCCCTGGAGGGAGACGGTCCAACCGCGCTCGCCGCACCAGCCGGTGAGCTCGTCCAGCCAACCGGCCGGCAGCTCGGCGCGCTCGACGACGAGGTAGGCGAAGAGGTCCTCGGCGACCCGGCGCTTGTGCGTCCACTCGGGGTCGGCCGACAGGGCCAGGTGCTCGACGACCTCGCGCAGCGGCGCGGACGCGGCCTCCAGCCTGGTGCGGACCTCGGCCTGCCAGTCCTCGTCGGGCACGCCGCCCACCAGGATCTGGCCGCCGTTGGTGCAGATCGCGTACTCCGGCACCCAGCCGGGCGTGGGGCCGGGCAGGTTGACCCGCTCGTACTGGGTGCGGGTGCGGGTGGTGGCGGGCACGAAGAGGGCGGCGCCGACGAGCTCGACCAGCAGTTCGGCCGCCTGCTCGGTCATGAACGAGAGCGCCTTGCCGTCGTGCACCTCGACCGAGAGCAGGCGCGGCGCCAGCCGGTCGGGGACGTCCAGCGCGAGGGCGCGGTTGGAGTAGATCAGCGTCCGGTCGAGGTCGCTCGCCACCAGGAACCGGCGGTCGGCGCCGGCCGGCTGCCGGTCGGTGCTGCTCGTCTGCCGTTCGGGGGTGCTCATCAGGCGTCAGGCCTCCTTCGTGAGGACGGCGGTGCCGGCTTCGCCGACGGCGCCTCGACTGTACCGGGGGTGGATCAGGCCCACGCAGGAGTACGGCAGGTCGTCGACCTCCTCGACGGGCACGCCGCGCTGGGCCGCCAGCAGCCGCACGTGGTCGAGGTCGGCGCCGGCGCCGCGCCGGGCCAGCACCCGCCAGGGCACCCGGCGGAGCATCACCCGGGTGGTCTCGCCGACGCCGGGCTTGACCAGGTTGACGTTGTCGATGCCGTACTCGGCACTGATCCGCTCGACCGCGGCCCAGCCCTCCCAGGAGGGGGTGCGGTCCTCCTCGGCCAGCTTCGCGGCGGCGGCGAGGGCCTCCTCGCGGACGGCCTCGAAGTGGTCGGCGACGGTCTCCAGGAAGGAGTTGGAGACGTCCGCGCCGGCCAGGTCCGCGTAGTGCTTGGCGCCGTGGAAGTCGTCCGGGCCGATCAGGTCGTCGCGCAGGACGGTGCGTGAGATCAGTCCGGAGACGGTGGAGTTGAGGCAGGCGGACGGGATCAGGAAGTCGTCCCGGGTGCCGTAGGTGCGCACGCAGCCGCCCGGGTCGGCGAGGACGGCGAGCTCGGGGTTGAAGCCGGTGCCCACCAGGGCGTCGGCGAGTTCGCGGGTGATCGCGCCCTTGCCCGTCCAGCCGTCGACGAAGACCACGTCGGCGGCGTCGTGGTGGGCGGCGAGGTAGCGGAGCGCGACCGGGTCGATGCCCCGGCCGCGGACGATCGAGACCGCGTAGTGCGGGGTGTCGATGTCGTGCGCGAAGGCCAGCCAGCGGCGGATCAGGATGCCGACCGGGGTGCCGGCCCGGGCGAGGGAGGCGAGCACCAGGCCCCGGCCGCGCTCGCGCAGCAGGGTCTCGGCGACGGTGCCGACGGCCAGCGCGATCCGGCGGGCGGAGGTGCGCAGGGCCTGGTGGAACAGCTCCTGGTACTCGGGGCTGGGCTGGTACTCGACCGGCAGGGACTCGGCGTAGTGGGCGCCGCCGCTCTGCACGGCCTCCTCCCGCTCCTCGGTGGGAGCCTCCAGCGGGACGTCGGAGAGGTCGGTGAGCAGCCAGCTGACATCGGCGGCGGCGTAGGAGGAGAACTCCGGGCCGTACAGCGGGCGCGCTGTGGTCGCGGTGCTGGGGGGCAGCGTGGTCATGTTCGCCTTCGGTCTGGTGCGCGGCTGGTGGTCGGACGCGTGCGTGCCTGGGTCCCGGCTCATGGTGCGGCCGGGGGCTGGGAGGGAGCGGGCGCGGTGGCGGATCCGGGCCGGTACGAGGGCAGTACGGCGAGGACGACGTGGTCGGTGACCTGGCGGAGCTGGGCGAGCAGGGCCCGCTCGCCCTCGTGCAGCGCGGGGGTGTCGCCGTGGTCGTCGACCACCAGCAGGATCGCCTCGAAGCGGCGGGCCGGGTCGTTGCCGGGGGCCACGTTGTAGGCGTAGCGCTCGCCGGAGCCCCCGTCGGCCGGGTCGTCGTGGGCGGGGAAGGCCAGCCGGGTGCGGATGGCGTAGCCGGGGTCGTCCACCGCCAGCACCGGGGAGCGGGTGGTGGTCGAGAAGCGGACGCTCTCCTCGCCGAGGACGGTGGCCAGGCCGCCGGCCAGCCGCAGCGGGGCGTACATCAGCTCCTCGAAGCCGAGGACGAGCACGCGCGGGGCGGCGGCCAGGCCGGGGGTGCTGGTGGCGGGTCCGGCGACCAGGCCGCCGAGCAGCTGCCGGGTGAGCGCGGGCAGGGCGGCGTCCAGGGCGGCGCGGTGGTCGGGGGTGAAGCCGTGCCGCCCGCCGTCGGGCAGGCCGGCGGGCCAGTCCAGTTCGACCCGGGTGACGGGGGCGGGCGGGCCGTCGGGCAGCGGCGCCGGGGGCGCGGCGGCGTCGATCAGCGCCTGGGCGCGGGGCATCACGTCCGCGGGCAGCTCGACGCCGCCGCTGACGGCGGCGACGAGGTCGAGACGGGCGCCGAGTTCGGCGGCCGCGTCGGCGAGCCGCGCGCGGTCGGCCTCGCCGCGCAGGTCGACCAGCGAGACGACCACGTAGTGGGCGCGCGGGTGGCCGGCGTGCAGGGCGCGGATGGTGTTGAGGACGGTGTTGCCGGTGGAGAACTCGTCGTCCACCAGGACGAGCGGTCCGTCGCCGGCCAGCAGCCCGGGGTCGGCGGGGAGCAGCAGGTGCGAGGTGGCGTGCGAGTGCTCCTCCTCGAACCCGCCGACCGGTGCGACGCCCTCGACCGGCCGCCGGGTGGAGTGCAGGCAGGGCGCGCCCAGGGCGTCGGCGACGCTGTGGCCGAGGCCCGTCGCGGTCTCGGCGTAGCCGAGCACGACGGCGCGGCCTGCGGCCTCCTCACCGAGCAGTTCGCGGACCCGGCGTCCGAGGTCGAGGCCGGCGCCGTGGACCACGCCGGGGCGTTGCGGGACGTGCTTGCCGAGCACGTTGGACACCAGCAGGTGGGCACGCTTCTTGTTCTCGCGCAGGGCGAGTCCGACGAACTCGGGCAGCCGCTCCGATCCGGTCAGGCCGATGCCGAGCCGGTCGGTGACCCAGCGGCCCGTCCACGGCGCCGCTCCGGCGACGGTGGTGGCGGGGCCCGCGGGGGCTTCCTGTGCTGTCACTGCTCCTGCTTTCGTGCTGCTGTGCCTGCGTGCGGGTCCGTGCTCGGGTACGGGTCGTACCGGACGGGTCGGCCTACCGGACGGGTGGGCTGGTGGGGCGGCGGGTTGCGGGTCGGGATCGAGGGCCGGGGCTACGGGCGCCGTGCCCCCTCCCGGGCCCACGACGGCCCTCCGAGGCCGAAGGGCCAGCGTACGGGGGCCCGGGCGGCGGCGCGGTCGCGTCCACCGGGCGGTCAGAGGCAGGCGGCCAGCAGCTCCGCGAAGCTGACGTCCTCCCTGGCCACGCCGAACACCTCGGCCCGCAGCAGGACGCGCTCCGCCCAGGCGCGGTGCGGCTTCGCCTCGTTCATCTTGTTCGTGTAGGCCGAGCGCAGCACTCCGCCGCCGCCGCGCTCCTGGTCCAGGATGTCGCGGGCGTCGGAGAACTCCTCGTGGGTCACCACCGAGAGGGCGTGCACGGCGGGTACGTGGCTGGGGTGGATGCAGGTCTTGCCGAGCAGTCCGTTGGCGCGGTCGAGCTCGATCTCGCGGATCAGCCCGTCCAGGTCGTGCTCGATGATCCGCTGGCGGACGGCCTCCCCCGGAGGGTCGGTGGCGGTGAAGGGGGTGCGGCGCAGCTGGGGCTTGAACATCCGCTCCTGGACGGGGAAGTACTCCCAGACCGGGCCGGTGACGGTGAAGCCGCTGCCGTCGGCGCGGCCGAGCACGTTGACCACGTCGCCGATGACGGCGGCGACCAGCGCGACGTCGTAGGCGGTCAGGTCCGGTGAGCGGCGCAGTCCGTACGCGGAACAGAGGTCGGTGACGCCGAGCCGGACGGCGAGGATCCGCTCGCGGTGCTTGGCGAGCAGCCGGGAGATGCCGAACAGCTGCTCCCGGCGGGTCTCCAGGTGGGCGAGTTCGGGCGATTCGAGCACCGGCATGGCGAACAGCCGGTGGCCGCTGCTCTCCTCCGCGGCGGCGAGCGCCTCCAGGAAGTCGTTGCCGCTCTCCTCGGTGAACTTCGGCAGGACGAAGCCGGAGAGCAGGCCGACGGCGGGGCCGAGCCGGCGGGTGAGGTCGGTGATCTGCCCGGCGGTGCGGACCCGGATGAAGAGAAGGGGTAGATCCTGTGTGTCACTCGTGTGCAATTCGCCGAGCCGGGCCACCAGATTGGCCTCGGCGGCCGGCACCTCGCGGTCCGATATCGCGTCCTCCAGGCAGAGCACCATCGAGACGACGCCCCGCGCCGCCTGCTTGCGCACGTCCGCCCCGAGGGTCTCCCGGGTGGCGGGGCAGTACAGCGTGGCCCCGAGCGCCGTGGACAGCACACCGGACTCGCTGTCCCGGTCGAAGCCGCCGGGCTGTTCGAGGAAGAGGCGATCGCGTACGTCGTCGGCGAGGTGGCCGAAGTGGCGCAAGGTGCTCTCCTCAAGGGGGGTGCGGGCTCGCCGGAGGGCGGGGCCTGGGTGGATCGTGCATGGCCGGAGGCGGGTGGCGCCGGAGGCGGGTACTGCTCTGCGATGCTCGGCCGACATGGTGGACAACAGGTCCGGTCGGTGCGGTGGTTCCCGGTTCGGACGTCGTCCGTCGGGTGGGCGGGGCGGGCGGGCGCCCGGGTACCGCGCGCCGTTGCGCGTACGAGGGGCCGACGGCCCTGCTGAGCTGCTCAAACCCCCCGGACCCCTGGCCGCCCATCGTACGGACCGTTGCAGCCGAATGTTCCGTCGAAACATCGAATTCTCGGAAGGTTACCGTCCACTTCACAAAGCGCAAGCAGTCGGCAAAGTCCTCCACGCTTCGGCCACCTTCGGCCACGTTGTCCGAATGGGTGGCGAACGGGCAGGATGGTCCGCTATGACGCACGTGATGGCAAAGGGCGCCAACGTCGCGCTGCCGGTGGCCGCGGTCCGCGCCGTGCTGCGCTGGAACGCCGTACCCGGATCGCCGGACGTGGACGCCTCGGCGCTGCTGCTCGGCGCCGACGGCAGGGTCCGCTCGGACGCGGACTTCGTCTTCTACAACCAGCCGCGGCACCCGTCCGGGCTGGTGCGCCACCTGCCCAAGCACCGCACGGGTCAGGACGCCGAGGTCGCCGACACCATCGAGGTGGAGCTCGCCAAGCTGCCGGCCGACGTCGACCGGGTGGTGCTGGCCGGCTCGGCCGAGGGCGGCCCGTTCCGCGCGGTGCCCCGGCTGCGGGTGCTGCTGTACGACGCCGCGGCGGGCGACGGCGCGGCGCCGCTGGCCGAGTTCGCGGTGACGGACGCCGAGGAGGTCACCGCGCTGCTGGCGGCCGAGATCTACCGGCGCGACGGCGGGTGGAAGTTCCGCGCGGTCGGGCAGGGGTACGCCTCCGGACTGATCGGGCTGGCCACCGACTTCGGCATCACCGTCGAGGACGAGCCGGCCGCGGACGCCCCGCCGCCCGCCGGCGGGCAGCCGTCCGTCCCGCCCCAGCCGGCCGGCGCGGCGGCCCGGGACCCGCGGAACACCCCGCGCCCCGACCCGCGCTCGGAGCCCCGCTCCGAGCCGGGTACGTACACCCTCGCGCCCGCCACCCCGCTCGCCGTTCCCCCGCCGCCCACCGCGCCGCCGACCGCCCCGCCGGCGCCGCAGCAGCACCCGCAGCCCGCCTGGGGGGCCGCCCGGCCGGAGGCCGGGGGCGGCTACCAGCAGCCGCAGCCGCCCCAGCAGCCGGGCTGGGGCGCACCCAGGCCGGAGGCGTACCCCCAGGGCCCGCAGCAGCCGCAGCAGCCGTACCAGCAGCCCGGCTGGGGGTCCCCCCGGCCGGAGCCCGGCTACGGCTATCCGCACCCGGGTGCCGAGCAGCCCGCGGCGGCCCCGCAGTCGGGCTACGGCTACCCGCAGACCCCGGCGGCGCCCCCGCAGGGCCCGCCGGTCGCCCCGGCCCAGCCGCCCGCGCCGCAGGAGGGCTTCGCCCTGCCGCCGCAGGGCCCGCAGTTCCAGCCGCGCTGACGGTCCGCCGGGCCTGCCGGGGCCGGACCCGGTCCGGCGGCCCCGGCAGGCCCGGTCACTCGGCCGCCCCCGAGGGCGTCTTGTAGCCGCGCTGCCACTGCATCCCGAAGCCGTACAGCCGGTCGATGTCCGACTGGAAGCCGTTCACGTACCGGACCTCGCGCCGTACCGTGAGCTGCCCGTCGCCGGTGTTCTCGATCAGCACCACCGCGCAGGAGCGCGCGGCGGGCGCCCGCTCCTCCAGCTTGATCTCGATCCGCGGGCCGGTCTGCGGCACGATCGTGACCACCGCGTCGGTCTGCCCGAAGGCCGGGGTGCCGTCGTAGATGTACACGAAGATGAGCAGCCGTTTGAACTGGTCCTTCTTCTCCAGGTTGATGTACATCGTCTCGCCGGAGGGCGCTCCGTACACGTCGTCGCCGCTGAGCTTGACGTAGGGCGGCTGCTGGAGGTCCCCGAAGAGCTTGCCCAGCGGCTGCACCACCCCCCGCTTGCCGTCGCTGAGCTCGTACATGCAGGCCAGGTCGAGGTCGACGTTGACGTCCGGCCGCTGGTACGAGTCGGGCTCCATCGGACTGAGGATCCGCGGGCTGAACCAGCGGCGCAGGGTCTCGCCCGCCGAGGGGCCCTGCGTGGCCGGGCGGGTCGTCCAGTGCAGGTTGACGTACAGGTTGCCGGTGGTGGCCGCGGCGCCGGTCAGGGCGTGTTGCGGCTTCGCCTTGGTGAGGGTCACCTTGTTCTCCCCACCGAGGTCGAGGGTGTTGCGCTCGCCCCTCAGGTACTCCCAAACCGAGGCCATCCAGTCCTCCCCCAGGTCCGCCAGTCGATCTGACGGCCCATGATCCGGCATCCCCGTCCGACAGGCCACCGTGCGTATCGACACCCCTACCCAAGTCGACGGCCGAGGCACCGTCAAACGGCCCCCCGCGCGCCGGATGGCGGGGTGAACACGGCTCCCGTACGATGCAGCCCCTTCGGACGCGATATCGTCTAGCCGCACAGGTGTCCCGCCTGCATCACCGGGGTGCCGTTGGTGCGCCCGCGGCTGTCGAAGACGCACCGTCAGGCCCACCGCCCTCCGCGGTACCTGAACTCCTGTGCCGCACACAGACCATTCCTGCGGAAAGCCGAGGCCCGACCCGCAATGAACCTCTCCTCCATACAACTGGTGTGGGCCGTCGTCGCCGGCGCAGCACTGGTGTTCACCGCCGTCCTGGTGGCGACGCTCCGCTTCAGGAACAACAAGACCGAGGACAACGGGGACTCCTGGGAGCGCACCGAGGAGCGCCGTCGTCGCAAGGAGATGGTCTACGGGATCGCCTCCTACGTCCTGCTCTTCTGCTGCGCCGGCGTCGCCGCGGCCCTGTCCTTCCACGGCCTGGTCGGTTTCGGCACGGAGAACCTCGGGCTGTCCGGCGGCTGGGAGTACCTCGTCCCGTTCGGCCTGGACGGCGCCGCCATGTTCTGCTCGGTGCTCGCCGTCCGCGAGGCCAGCCACGGTGACGCGGCGCTCGGCTCCCGCCTGCTGGTCTGGGTCTTCGCCGTCGCGTCGGCCTGGTTCAACTGGGTGCACGCCCCGCGCGGCCTGAGCCACGACGGCGCCCCCGAGTTCTTCTCCGGCATGTCGATCTCCGCCGCGATCCTGTTCGACCGGGCGCTGAAGCAGACCCGCAAGGCCGCCCTGCGCGAGCAGGGCCTGGTGCCGCGCCCGCTGCCCCAGATCCGGATCGTCCGCTGGATGCGCGCCCCCCGCGAGACGTACGCGGCTTGGTCGCTGATGCTCCTGGAGAACGTCCGCAGCCTGGACGAGGCCGTCGAGGAGGTCCGCGAGGAGCGTCAGAACAAGATCGACGCCAAGGCCCGCGCCCGCAGCGCGGACCGTCGCGAGCGCGCCGAGATGAAGGCCATCTCCCGCCAGGGCGGGATGCTCGGCCGGGCCCGCGGTGGCCGCCAGGTGCCCGCCCTGACCGCTGCCGGGGACGGCCAGACCGCTACGGAGCCTGCGCTAGCCGCTGACTCCGACGCCCTGGCCCCGAGCGGCACCCCGGCCCTGGAGCCGGCCACCCGGAACGCGATCTCGGCGGGCCGCCGCCCGCGCGCGGCGGTCGAGTCCTCCTACTCGTCCTCCTCGTACTCCTCGTCGTACTCGTCCTCGGTGGACCTGACCGCGGACGACGACACCCTGTCGATGCCCAAGCTGGACTCGCTGGAGCGCAAGCTGCGCGCCATCGAGCAGCAGCTCGGCTGACGACCGGCGCACGCCACGACGACGAATGGCCGCCCCCGTCGGGGGGCGGCCATTCGTCGTCGTGGCGGCGGTACGGGCGCCGGCTCCGGGAGGACGCCGGAGCCCGTACGGTCGCTCGCTAGTGGGAGTTGCTGCCGACCAGTTCGGGCTCTTCCCCGCCGCCGGCCTCCGCCGCCCGGCGGTTGCGCAGGATCGAGGAGCCGAGGGCCAGGCCGATGAAGGCGACGCCGATCAGGCCGGTGACGATCTCCGGGATGTGGTACTCGATGCCGACCAGCAGGATGACCGCCAGGGCGCCGATCGCGTAGTGCGCGCCGTGCTCCAGGTAGACGTAGTCGTCCAGGGTGCCCTTGCGGACCAGGAAGACCGTCAGCGAGCGGATGTACATCGCGCCGATGCCCAGGCCCAGGGTGATCATGAAGATGTCCTGGGTGATGGCGAAGGCGCCGACCACGCCGTCGAAGGAGAACGAGGCGTCCAGGACCTCCAGGTACATGAAGAGGAAGAACGCGGCCTTGCCGCCCACCTGCACGATGGTCCTGCCGGACTTCTCGGCGGCCTCCTCGGCCTCCTCGTCCTCCTCCAGGCCGGCCTCGAAGACGCTCGACAGGCCGTTGACCGCCAGGTAGGTGACCAGGCCCATGATGCCCGCGAGCAGCACCGTCTCGGCGCCGTCACCGGCGAAGAAGTTGGCGGCCAGGGCCAGCGTCACCAGGGCGATGACCGAGGAGAACGCCTCCAGCTTGCCGACCTTCTCCAGCGGCTTCTCGATCCAGCTCAGCCAGTTGAAGTCCTTCTCCTCGAAGATGAAGTCGAGGAAGATCATCAGCAGGAAGATACCGCCGAACGCGGCGATGGCCGGGTTCGCCGCCTCCAGGTACTGGGCGTACGTCGACCCGTTGTAGGTCTGGTCCGAGTGGAGCGCGAGATCGATCACCGTCGCCGGGTTGAGGTGCGCGGTGAGGCCGACCACCAGCAGCGGGAAGATCAGGCGCATGCCGAAGACGGCGATCAGCACGCCGACGGTGAGGAAGATCTTCTGCCAGTACGGGTTCATCCGCTTCAGCACCGTGGCGTTGACCACCGCGTTGTCGAACGACAGGGAGATCTCCAGGATGGAGAGGATCAGCACGATGCCGAAGCCCTCTGCGCCCCAGAACAGGCCGGCGGCGATCAGACCGATGACAGTGATCGCGAGCGACCAGCCGAATGTGCGGAGGAACACGGGATTTGGTTACCTTTCGGGTGTCAGGGCGCTTGCCACGGGCGCGGCGTCGTCCTGAGACGCCCTGACCGGGACCGGATCCCGGTCAGGCCACCCCCGTGGTGCCCCTTGTTGCTCATATCGAGTGATGAGAGGGCCTTTACTGTACGTTTACGCCGAAATCCAGAGCAATGCCGCGCAGGCCCGAGGCGTAGCCCTGGCCCACCGCGCGGAACTTCCACTCCCCCTGGTAGCGGTACAGCTCACCGAAGATCATGGCGGTCTCGTTGGACGCGTCCTCGGTCAGGTCGTAGCGGGCGATCTCCTGCCCGTCCACCACGTTCACCACGCGGATGTACGCGTTGCGGACCTGGCCGAAGTTCTCCATCCTGGCCTCGGCGTCGTAGATCGACACCGCGAAGACCACCTTGTCCACGTGGGCCGGCACCAGCTCCAGGTTGACCACGACGACCTCGTCGTCACCGTCACCGTCGCCGGTGAGGTTGTCCCCCTGGTGCTCCACCGAGCCCTCGGGGCTCTTCAGGTTGTTGTAGAACACGAAGTACTCGTCGCCGAGCACCCGCCCGGACTGGCAGAGCAGCGCACTGGCGTCGAGGTCGAACGGCGCACCCGTGGTCGAGCGCGCGTCCCAGCCGAGTCCGATCTGCACCTGCGTCAGGTTCGGCGCGGCCTTGGTCAGCGAGACGTTCCCGCCCTTGGCGAGCGTGACACTCATGACTGTTCTTCCTCCCACTCCCTGACGGCTCCGGCCGAACGGCGGCACGGTGAGGCGCATCCCAGATCTATGCCCTCGGACCCCCGAACGACCACCGGCCGCCCACTGAACTTCCTGAACTAGCAGAACCTATCAGCGCGCGACCCGGCGGCCGCAGGAGCGGGCCACCGGCGGGCGGCCCGGCGCGGGCGACGCGGGGCGGGTCACCGAACCGCGAAGGCCGGAGTCCACCGGCGGAGTTCACCGGCGGAGCGCGCGGCCCGGGATGCGCGGCCGGGGTACGCGGTCGGGGTGCGCGGTCGGGTGCGCTCCCAGAGCGCGCGACCGGCCGGGGCCGGACCGCCCGGAAAGACGCCGCGGCCCCGCGTTCCGGGGAACGCGGGGCCGCGGGCAGGGCTCGGGACGGGTCAGACGTTGACGCCGAAGTCCTGGGCGATGCCGCGCAGACCGGAGGCGTAGCCCTGGCCGATGGCGCGGAACTTCCACTCGGCCCCGTTGCGGTACAGCTCGCCGAAGACCATGGCGGTCTCGGTCGAGGCGTCCTCGGAGAGGTCGTAGCGGGCCAGCTCCTTGTTGTCGGCCTGGTTCACCACGCGGATGAACGCGTTGCGGACCTGGCCGAAGTTCTGGGTCCGGTTCTCGGCGTCGTAGATCGACACCGGGAAGACGATCTTCGACACGGCGGCCGGCACGGTGGCGAGGCTGACCTTGATCTGCTCGTCGTCGCCCTCGCCCTCACCGGTGAGGTTGTCCCCGGTGTGCTCGACCGAGCCGTCCGGGCTCTTCAGGTTGTTGAAGAAGACGAAGTTGCCGTCCCCGTCGACCCGGCCGCTCTCGTTGCAGAGCAGCGCGCTGGCGTCCAGGTCGAAGTCCGTGCCCGTGGTGGTGCGAACGTCCCAGCCAAGGCCGACGATCACGGCGGTCAGGCCGGGGGCCTCCTTGGTCAGGGAGACGTTGCCGCCCTTGCTCAGGCTGACACCCACTGGTCCTCCAAGATTCGGGAGGCACGTCGTGGTGCCCCCGCGGTGCGGTCCGAAGCGGCCGGCCTCGGCCGGTGCGCCTCTGACCTGCCAACGGCCCGATCGTAGTGCCGGGTTCCCGTCCTGCGCAGTGACCGGGCCCAATCCGTCCGGATCGCCCTGGCCACGGGGCCGCCCCGGCGTGCCGCGGGCCCCCGCCGACCGCCGCGGTCCTCAGAGCGAGCCGAGGACCTTCAGGTACTCCTGCTCGTCGCGGGCGTCCGGCAGGCCGTTCACGATCGACCAGCGGACCACGCCGGCCTTGTCGATCACGAAGGTGCCGCGCACCGCGCAGCCCTTCTCCTCGTCGAGGACGCCGTACGCGCGGGAGACCTCGCCGTGCGGCCAGAAGTCCGAGAGCAGCGGGTACTCCAGGCCCTCCTGGTCGCCGAAGACGCGCAGGGTGAACGGCGAGTCGCAGGAGACGGCCAGGACCTGCACGTCGTCGTTCTGCAGGCGCGGCAGCTCCTTCTGGATCGCGCACACCTCGCCGGTGCAGACGCCGGTGAAGGCGAAGGGGTAGAACACCAGGACGACGTTCTTCTCGCCCTGGAAGTCGGAGAGCCTGACCAGCTCGCCGTGCTGGTTCTTGAGCTCGAAATCCGGAGCCTGGGTGGCGACCTCGATGGCCATGATGCGGACCTTTCTGACGCGACGCGGCCGCTCTGCGGGCGCGGCCGAGCCACATCCTTGCATCCGTTCCGGGGCGTTGAGCCGAACGAGTGAGCGGCCCGGGGCCTTCGGACACCGCTTTCGCCCTCGGCGAACAACTCGCCCGGCGACACCTACAGACGGCCGCCGGGAACGGCCGGGCCCCGCTGGAGAAAACTCCAGCGGGGCCCTTCCAGGCTAGTCCTGCGATCAGCGCTTGCCCGACTTCGCCGCCTTCGGGGTGGCCAGACGGGTGCCGGCCCAGTCCTTGGCCACGGCCACCGAGCTCGTCTGGGAGAGACCTGCGGTCTTGGCGGCGTCCGCGATCTCATGGGCCTCGACGTGCCCGTCGCGGCCCGTCTTGGGGGTCAGCAGCCACACCAGGCCGCCGTCGGCCAGGTATTCCTGGGCGTCGACGAGGGCATCGGTGAGATCCCCGTCCTCCTCGCGGTGCCACAGCAGAACGGCGTCGGCGACGTCGTCGTAGTCCTCGTCGACGAGATCCGTACCGGTGATCTCCTCAATGCCTTCGCGGAGATCCTGGTCAGTGTCATCGTCGTACCCGAGCTCCTGGACGATCTGGCCTTCTTCGAAGCCCAGACGGTGCGCCGGGTTGGACTTGTCCGCGGGGTCCGCGGTCGCGCTCACGGGAATAACCTCCAGTATTCGGCTCGGCATCCATGCCGAGGCTTGGCCGTAGTCCACACGGGCGCGGCGGTTCGCGCAAGTACCCGACCCCCGATCCCACCCAAAGGTTGACGTCTTGTGGCAAGACACGCCGCTCGACGTGTCGGTAATCACACCGATTTGCCCATTTCTGCACCAGTCCACCATGCCGCCGGACGCCACGCCGGGGTGGCGCCCGGGAGCACCCGACCGGCGTACACGGGGCGTACGCCTGCCCGAGATGCGAACGGCATTCGGAACCGGTGTACTCCCGGGCGTAGAGTCTCCTGTTGGCCCTCAGCCCGACCGCCCGCCCATCGGACGGAAGGGTGCCTGGAGGCCTGGAGAGCCCGTACCCCCGAATCGGGAGTGCAGGCACAGCAGGCACAGCAGGTAAAGGTCGGACCACCTCTTCGTAACTCCCGGGGGTGCGCGAGTCAGGCAACGGAGCCTGCCGCACACCTCATGGCCGGCCCGCCCACCAGGCGGAACGGTTACCCATCGGTAGAGATGACGGCTCTCCGAGTTTCGGTACACGATGGAGGCGGCGCGACACACCTCAGTTTCGACCGACAGTGAAGGAACAGCGTGGCTTCCGGATCCGATCGCAACCCGATCATCATTGGCGGCCTTCCGAGTCAGGTCCCGGACTTCGATCCCGAGGAGACCGCGGAATGGCTGGAGTCGCTTGACGCGGCCATCGACGAGCGGGGGCGCGAGCGTGCCCGTTACCTGATGCTCCGCCTGATCGAGCGCGCCCGCGAGAAGCGTGTCGCCGTGCCCGAGATGCGCAGCACGGACTACGTCAACACCATCGCGACCAAGGACGAGCCCTTCTTCCCCGGCAACGAGGAGATCGAGCGCAAGGTCCTCAACGCGACCCGCTGGAACGCGGCCGTGATGGTCTCCCGGGCGCAGCGCCCGGGTATCGGTGTCGGTGGCCACATCGCCACCTTCGCCTCGTCCGCGTCGCTCTACGACGTGGGCTTCAACTACTTCTTCCGGGGCAAGGACGCGGACGGCGAGTCCGGCGACCAGATCTTCTTCCAGGGCCACGCCTCCCCCGGCATCTACGCCCGCGCCTTCCTCCTGGACCGGCTCACCGAGCAGCAGCTCGACGCCTTCCGCCAGGAGAAGTCGAAGGCCCCCTACGGCCTCTCCAGCTACCCGCACCCGCGGCTCATGCCGGACTTCTGGGAGTTCCCGACCGTCTCGATGGGCCTCGGCCCGCTCGGTGCGATCTACCAGGCCCGGATGAACCGCTACCTGGAGCACCGCGGCATCAAGGACACCTCGGACAGCCACGTCTACGCCTTCCTCGGCGACGGCGAGATGGACGAGCCGGAGTCGCTCGGCCAGCTGTCGCTGGCGGCGCGCGAGGGCCTGGACAACCTGACCTTCGTCGTCAACTGCAACCTGCAGCGCCTCGACGGCCCGGTCCGCGGCAACGGCAAGATCATCCAGGAGCTGGAGTCGCAGTTCCGCGGCGCCGGCTGGAACGTGATCAAGCTCATCTGGGACCGCAGCTGGGACCCGCTGCTCGCGCAGGACCGCGACGGTGTCCTGGTCAACAAGCTGAACACCACGGTGGACGGCCAGTTCCAGACCTACGCCACCGAGACCGGCGGCTACATCCGCGACCACTTCTTCGGCGGTGACCTGCGGCTGCGCAAGATGGTCGAGGACATGACCGACCAGCAGATCCAGCACCTGGGTCGCGGCGGTCACGACCACGCCAAGGTCTACGCGGCGTTCAAGGCGGCCCGCGAGCACACCGGCCAGCCGACGGTCATCCTCGCCCAGACCGTCAAGGGCTGGACGCTCGGTCCGAACTTCGAGGGCCGCAACGCGACCCACCAGATGAAGAAGCTGACGACCGAGGACCTCAAGCGCTTCCGCGACCGGCTGCACCTGCCGATCACGGACAAGCAGCTCGACGAGGGTTACCCGCCCTACTACCACCCGGGCAAGGACTCCGAAGAGATCCAGTACATGCACGACCGCCGCAAGGAGCTGGGCGGCTACATGCCGACCCGCAAGGTGCGGCCGCGCAAGCTGGAGCTCCCGGGCGACGAGGCCTACAAGGCGGTCAAGAAGGGGTCCGGCAACCAGACCATCGCCACCACCATGGCGTTCGTCCGGGTGCTGAAGGACCTCATGCGGGACAAGGGCATCGGCAACCGGTTCGTGCCGATCGCGCCCGACGAGTACCGCACCTTCGGCATGGACTCGCTCTTCCCGTCGGCGAAGATCTACAACCCGCTCGGCCAGACCTACGAGTCGGTCGACCGTGATCTGCTGCTCGCCTACAAGGAGTCCCCGAGCGGCCAGATGCTGCACGACGGCATCTCCGAGGCCGGCTGCACGGCCTCGCTGATCGCCGCCGGTTCGTCGTACGCCACGCACGGCGAGCCGCTGATCCCGGTGTACGTCTTCTACTCGATGTTCGGGTTCCAGCGCACCGGCGACCAGTTCTGGCAGATGGCCGACCAGCTCGCCCGCGGCTTCGTGATCGGCGCCACCGCCGGCCGCACCACCCTGACCGGTGAGGGCCTGCAGCACGCCGACGGCCACTCGCAGCTGCTCGCCTCGACCAACCCGGGCGTCGTCGCGTACGACCCCGCGTACGGCTTCGAGATCGCGCACATCATGCAGGACGGCATCCGCCGGATGTACGGCTCGTCGGTGGAGTTCCCGCACGGCGAGGACGTCTTCTACTACATGACGGTCTACAACGAGCCGATCAAGATGCCGGCCGAGCCGGAGAACGTCGACGTCGAGGGCATCCTCAAGGGTCTGCACCGGTACGCGCCGGCCACCGCGGGCCAGATCCCGGCGCAGATCCTCGCCTCGGGTGTGGCGGTGCCGTGGGCCCTGGAGGCCCAGCGCATCCTCGCCGAGGAGTGGAACGTCAAGGCCGACGTCTGGTCGGCGACCTCCTGGAACGAGCTGCGTCGTGACGCGGTGGAGACCGAGGAGTTCAACCTGCTGCACCCGGAGGAGCCGCAGCGCGTCCCGTACGTGACGCAGAAGCTCACCGGTGCCGAGGGCCCGTTCGTCGCCGTGTCCGACTGGATGCGCGCGGTGCCGGACCAGATCTCGCGCTGGGTCCCGGGTCAGTGGCAGTCGCTGGGTGCGGACGGCTTCGGCTTCGCCGACACCCGCGGCGCCGCCCGCCGGTTCTTCCACATCGACGCCCAGTCGGTGGTCCTGAGCGTGCTCACCGAGCTCGCCAAGCAGGGCAAGGTCGACCGCAGCGCGCTGAAGGAGGCGATCGACCGCTACCAGCTGCTCGACGTCGCCTCCGCCGACCCGGGCGCCGCCGGCGGCGACGCCTGATCCGGTAGGCCCCTGCTCCGCCAGGTCCCGTGAGGGCCGGACTCCCCCGAGGGAGTCCGGCCCTTCGGCTTTCCGTCCGCCCCGCTCGGGCCGCCGCCGACGCACTGGTGTTCGCCGGGCGACGGCCGGGCGTGTCGGCCCCGGCGGCCCGCCCCGCGGCGGTAGCCATGAGGCATGTCCGTCTCCATCGCGCTCTTCACCCAGGACCTCCGGCTGCACGACAACCCCGTGCTCCGGGCCGCCCTCGCCGACGCCGACGAGGTGGTGCCGCTGTTCGTCCTGGACGACGACGTGGCCGCCACCGGCTTCGCGGTCCCCAACCGCACCGCCTTCCTCGCCGGCTGCCTGGCCGACCTCGACGCCGGCCTGCGCTCCCGGGGCGGGCGGCTGGTGCTGCGGCGCGGCCCGGTGGTGGCCGAGACCGCCCGGCTGGCCGCCGCCACCGGCGCGGTCTCGGTGCACGTCGCGGCCGGCGTGAGCGGCTTCGCCCAGCGCCGCGAGAGCGCCCTGCGGGCCGCCCTCGGTGACCGCCTCCGGGTGCACGACGCGGTGCTCACCGCCCTCGCGCCGGGCGCCGTCGCCCCCGCCGGCAAGGACCACTACGCCGTCTTCACCCCGTACCTGCGGGCCTGGCGGGCCGCCCAGCGCCGGCACCCGGTGGCCGCGCCCCGCACCGTCCGGGTACCGGCCGACGTGTCGGGCGACGTACCGGGCGGGCGGCCGCCCGAGGTCCGCCCGGACTCCCCCGGGCTGCCGGCGGGCGGCGAGAGCGCCGGCCGCGCACGCTGGTCCGCCTGGGAGGTCGAACGGTACGAGGAGGTGCACGACGACCTGGCGGGCGACGGCACCTCCCGGCTCTCCCCGTACCTGCACTTCGGCTGCCTGTCCGCCACCGAGCTCGTCGCGCTGGCCGAGCGGCGCGGCGGCGCCGGCACCGAGGCCTTCGTCCGGCAGCTGGTCTGGCGGGACTTCCACCACCAGGTGCTCGCCGCCCGGCCGGCCGCCGCGCACGCCGACTACCGGCCGCACGACGACCGCTGGCACCGGGACGAGGCCGAGCTGACCGCCTGGAAGGCCGGCCTGACCGGCTACCCGATCGTCGACGCCGGGATGCGCCAGCTCGCCCACGAGGGCTGGATGCACAACCGGGCCCGGCTGCTCACCGCCTGCTTCCTCGCCAAGACCCTCTACCTGGACTGGCGGGCGGGCGCCGCCCACTTCCTCTCCCTGCTGGTCGACGGCGACGTGGCCAACAACCAGCTGAACTGGCAGTGGGTGGCCGGCACCGGCACCGACACCCGGCCCAACCGGGTGCTCAACCCGCTCGCCCAGGCCAAGCGCTTCGACCGGGACGGCGCCTACGTCCGCCGCTGGGTACCGGAGCTGGCGCACGTCCCCGGGCCGGCCGTGCACCAGCCCTGGCTGCTGGCCGAGCGGCCCGACTACCCGGCCCCGCTGGTCGCCCTCGACAACGGGCGCTTCCAGCAGGGCCGGGGCCGGTAGCGCCCGGGCCCACGGGGGCGGGCGCCGCCGGCCGGACCGGTCAGCCCACCGGCTCCGGGACGCGGGCCCGCTCCTGCCGGGGCGGCGGCAGCGCGCCCTCGCCGGGCGCCTCCGGACGCGGGGCGCACAGGGCGGCTGCCGCGGCCACCACCAGGGCGAGACCGGCCGCGTAGATCGCGAACACCTGGTGCTTGACGCCCTCGATCGCCTCGCCGTACGCGGCGGTGAGGAACTGGGCCGCCGTGACGCCGGCCAGGCAGAGCAGCGCCGAGACGAGCGCGCGCCGGCGCGGGTGCTGCCGCAGCGCGCTCAGCCGCCAGGCCGCGCCGGTACCGAGACCCAGCACGATCAGCAGCAGCGGGCCGCCGCCCAGCAGGCGCAGCAGCGCGCCGAACACGGCCAGCCGCGACTCCTGCGCCCCGGGCGGCTCCCCCGCGTCGACCGGGTAGGAGCCGAGGTAGGTGGGCCGGGCCGCGTCGAAGTCCTCGACCGCGCCCAGCGCGATGTCGGCGGCGATGCCCGGGTGCGTCAGCAGGAAGCCGGCGATGGTGCCGTACGTCATCCGGTCCCTGACCTGCGGCCAGCGCGGGTCGTTCTGCGGCGGGTCCGGCGTCCACCAACTGCGCCCGGCGTACTGCGCGAAGTCCGCCGGCAGGCCCAGCTCCACCGCCGAGGCCGCCGGGTCGGGGCTCGACCCGAGCAGGCCGACGAAGACCACCTCGGTGGGGTTGATCACCTTGAACGGCTCGGTCTGCCACTGCAGGGTGACCACGCCGGTCACCGCGATCACGGCCGCCGCGCAGAACGGCAGCACCCGGCCGGCGAGCGCGCCGGTCGCGCGGCCCAACGGCACCCGGCTGAGCAGCAGCAGGACGACGAACGGGAGGGCCATCGTCACCGACTGGGTCTTCGAGGCGACCGCGAGCACCGCGCCCGCCGTGAAGACCAGCAGGCCGCCCAGCCGCGCCCGCCCCGAGCCGCCCAGGTGGCTCGCCCCCGCGACCGCCGCCAGGATGCCGAGCAGTCCGGCCGTCTCGCTGTAGGGCGAGGCCGCGTAGCCCGCGAAGATGCTGTCGCCGACCACCGCGAACACCGCCAGGCAGACCAGCGTCCGGGCGGGCAGGCCGCCGCGCAGCGCGCCCGCGAAGACCCCGACGGCGAGGCCGGCGAGGAGGCAGAAGAGGACGGCGAGCGCCCTCAGGTCCAGCTCGCCGGGCAGTCCGAGCCAGTGCCCGAGCGACCGGGCGAGCCACAGCAGCAGGTTCCCGCTGCTGCGGTAGGTGGCGAGCGGGTCGCAGCTGCCGGGCTGCGCGTGGTCGTAGCCGAAGTTGACGTGGCTCCACCAGGGGCTGGAGCCGGGGTCCACCCGCGCGACGGTCTCCAGTGCGCACATCCGGCGCGGGCCGTCGCCGTTGTCGGCCATCCCGACAGGGCCCGGCAGGAAGATCCGCGCGGCCATGAGCAGGGCCGTGGCCGCGCCGGCGGCGGGCGCGAACACCCCCGGGCGTCCGAGGAACGCGGCGGCCCGCCCCGCAGGGGGCCGCGGCGGATCCGGCGACTGCTTCTCTCCGATGGCATCGTGGCTGGTCATGCGCCTACCCCACCCCGAGCCCGGCCCGCGGGCAAGGCGCCACACCCGCGGCGGGCGGGTGATTCGACGGACCGTCAGATCCCGTTGCCGGCCGCCCCGGTGAACGCCGAAGCCCCCGGCGTCGCGGGCGACGCCGGGGGCGGACGTACGGGGGTCAGATGTGCACGGCCGGGCCGGCGTCGGTGGTGCCGCGCCGGGTGAGCAGGCCGAGCAGGGCGGCCGCGAAGGCGGCCACGGCGGCGACCGCGAAGGCGAGCGACATGCCGCTGACGAAGGAGTCGTGCACGGCCGTGGCCATCGCGTCCACGACCTGCTGCGGCGTCCCCGGCTGGGCCGGCGGGGCGAAGCCGAGCTGGGCGGCCTGCTCCAGGCCCTGCGCCTGGGCGCCCTCGACCGGCGGCAGCCCGGCCGCGGCCCAGTTGCCCGGCAGCACGTCGGTGACCTTGGCCGCCATCAGGGCGCCGAGGACGGCGGTGCCGAGGCTGCCGCCGACCTGCATCGCGGCCTGCTGGAGGCCGCCGGCGACACCGGACAGCTCCAGCGGGGCGTTGCCGACGATGACCTCGGTGGCGCCGACCATGACCGGGCTGATGCCCAGGCCCATCAGCACGAACCAGAGCGACATCACGCCGGAGCCGGAGCCGGCGTCCAGGGTGGACATGCCGTACATGGCGACCGAGGTGAGCAGCATGCCGACCACGATCGGGATCCGCGGGCCGACCTTGCCGATCGCGGCGCCGGCCGCCGGCGCGCCGACGATCATCATGCCGGTCATCGGGAGCAGGTGGACGCCGGCGTCGACCGGCGACATCCCGTGCACGTTCTGCAGGTAGAAGGTCACGAAGAAGATCGCGCCGAAGAACGAGAAGGCCATCAGGATCATCAGCAGGGTGCCCGCCGACAGCGGCACCGAGCGGAACAGGCTCAGCGGGATCAGCGGCTCGCGGGCGACCCGCTGCCAGAGTGCGAAGGCCACCATCGCGAGCACCGCGCCGCCGAGGAAGAGCAGCGTGCTCGGGTCGCCCCAGCCCCAGCTCGGGGCCTTGATGATGCCCCAGACCAGCAGGAACATCGCGGTCGAGAGCAGCAGGATGCCGGGGATGTCGAAGGACTTGGCGGCGTTCTCGGACCGGACGTCCTTGAGGACCCAGATGCCGAGCAGCAGCGCGAGCAGGCCGACCGGGATGTTGATGAAGAACACCGACTGCCAGGAGACGTGCTCGACCAGCAGGCCGCCGACGATCGGTCCGGCGGCGGTGGAGGCGCCGATCACGCCGGCCCAGATGCCGATCGCCATGTTGAGCTTCTCGATCGGGAACGCCCCGCGCAGCAGGCCGAGCGCGGCGGGCTGGAGCAGCGCGCCGAACAGGCCCTGCAGCACGCGGCAGGCGATCACCGTCTGGATGTTGCCGGCGAAGCCGATCGCGGCCGAGGTGGCGGCGAAGCCGACCGCGCCGACCAGGAAGGTCGACTTGTGGCCGAAGCGGTCGCCGATCTTGCCGGCGGTGATCAGGAACACCGCGAGGGCCAGCAGGTAACCGCTGGTCACCCACTGGATGTCGGCGGGCGAGGCCTTGAGGTCGGCCTGGATCACCGGGTTGGCGATGGCCACGATGGTGCCGTCGAGGGCGACCATCATGACGCCGACCGCGACGGTCAGCAGGGTCAGCCAGGGGTGGCCCTGCAGGCTCCTCCCGGCCGAGGACGCGTCGCGTGGCGGCGGAGCGTCCGCCTTCGCGTTCTTGACGACGGACTGGCTCATCTGGGGCCCTCCGGGGCGTGGACGACTCGGAACGTTGGCGCGGCGCCGCGGGCCCACCCGTCCCCACGAGTCGCACGGCCCGGCGGACGCCACTCCGGGGAGATTATGTCAGCCTCTGACATTCGGCAAACCCTGCCTTGTGTCTATGGCTGACATTTGTCAGAGCGCTATCGTTGGCCCTGACGCCCTGCCCACCCGCAGTCGGAAGGCCCCGCCATGGCCGCGCAGCTCACGACCCCCGCCCCCGACTCGGCCTACCGGGTCGTCGGCCTGCGCGAACGCAAGAAGCAGCGCACCCGGGACGCCCTGGTCGAGGCCGCCCACCGGCTCTTCCTCCAGCAGGGTTTCGGACACACCACCGTCGACGAGATCGCCGCCGCCGTGGACGTCTCCCAGCGCACCTTCTTCCGCTACTTCGCCAACAAGGACGAGGTCGCCCTCGCCGTGATGGCCGACGCCGAGGACTACTTCATCGAGTGCCTGCGCGGCCGGCCGGCCGACGAGGGCCCGATCCGCGCGCTGCGCGCCTCGATCGTCCAGTGCTGGCGCGACCTGGCCAGCAGCCGGCACGACGGGCCGAGCGGCGTCACCGCGGCCCTGGAACTCATGCAGCTGATCGAGGACACCCCGACCCTGCTCGCCGCCCACCTGCGCCGGATCACCGAGCAGGAGCAGGTGGTGGCCGGACTGCTCGCCGAACGCGAGGGCCTCGACCCCGCCGTGGACCTGCGCCCCAAGGTGATGGCGGCGGTCTTCGGCGGCGTGCTGCGCTCGGCCCACCTCGCCTGGTCCGCCCAGGCCGAGGACAGCGGCCCGGAGGGCATGATCCAGCTGATCGAACGGCACTTCGACCAGCTGGGCCCGGCCCTCGCCGGCGACTGGCGGCACTGACCGCCGCGCCCTGTCCGGTCGGCGCCCGCCGCGCGGTTCGCGGGGCGTCATACCCCGGTACCACCCGCCGGACCGTACTGCGGTCCGACGCCCCTCCCCCGCCGCTCTCCTAGGCTTGGGCCGCATGGACACCCCGCCCGCCGGACGCACCGGGGCCGCGCGGCCGACCGCGTCGGCCGCCGCCCTGGCCCGAGCTCTCACCCGGCCCTCCGCGGACCGCAGCCCGCTGCTCGCGCACGCCACCAACCGCTGGGTGCGCCACCTGCCGTACGTCCTGGCGCTCGGCGCGGTCGGAGCGCTGCTGCCCAGCACCGTCAACGTCCTGGGCAGCGACTACGGCCTCAACGGCGGCGTCGCCGCCGGACTGGCGGTGGCGCAGACCCTGCCGCTGCTGCTGGCCGTCAGCCGCCCGCTGCCGGCCTGGTGGATCATCGGCTCCGCCCACCTGCTGACCGCCCTGCTGCTGCTCTCCGCCGGCGGGCGGACCGACTCCGTCTGGCCCTGGCCGGCCACCTCGGTGGTCGGCTACTGCCTGCTGATGGTCCCCCTGGCGCTGCGCGAGCCCCGCCGCACCCTGCTCGCCGTCTGGCTCGCCACCGGCGCGGCCACCCTGACGATGTCCCTGATCGCCCCCGACGGGCGGTTCGGCGGGGACAACAGCCTGCTCGTCATCACCCTCTCGGGCGCGGTGCTGGCCTTCGTCGGCGCGCTGCGCGAGCGCGAGGAGGCCCGCCGGCTGCTGACCGCGCAGGAGCACATCAGCGAGGCCGAGCGCGGACGACGCACCCTGCTGGAGGAGCGGGCCAGGATCGCCCGCGAGCTGCACGACGTGGTCGCCCACCACATGTCGGTGATCGCCGTCCAGGCCGCCAGCGCGCCCTACCGGCTCACCGGCGTGTCCGCCGAGGCCACCGAGGAGTTCACCGCCATCGCCGGCACCGCCCGGCAGTCGCTGGCCGAGATGCGCCGGCTGCTGGGCGTGCTGCGCAGCGAGGACTCCGGCGGCGAGAAGGCCCCGCAACCCGGCGTCGGGCAGCTCGCGCAGCTGGTCGAGACGGTCGGCCGGGCCGGGGTGGAGGCCGAACTGACCGTCAGCGAGCGGGCCGCCGGCGCGCTGCCGCCGGCGGTGGACCTCTCGGCGTACCGGATCGTCCAGGAGGCGCTGGCCAACGTGGTCCGGCACGCACCCGGCGCCCCGGCCCGGGTCTCGCTGTCGGTGGACGAGGGCGTGCTGCTGGTGACGGTCGTCAACGCGGCGCCGCCGGGGCGGGGCCGGTCGCCGGAGCACGCGGCGGAGGGCACCGGCCACGGACTCGTCGGCATGCGCGAACGCGTCCGGCTGCTGGATGGCAGGCTGGACACCGGCCCGCTGCCGGACGGCGGCTTCCGGGTCGCCGCCGCACTGCCGATCGACAGCCTCCAGGAGAGCGCCCCATGACCATCCGGGTGATCATCGCCGACGACCAGGCCATGGTGCGGGCGGGCTTCGCGGCCCTGCTGGGCGCCCAGGGCGACATCGACGTGGTGGGCGACGCGGCCGACGGCCGGCAGGCCCTGGAGGTCAGCGGGCACACCCACCCGGACGTCGTGCTGATGGACGTCCGGATGCCCGGGATGGACGGACTGGAGGCGACCCGGCAGCTGCTCGGCCGCACCGACGGCGGCCACCGCCCGAAGGTCCTGATGCTGACCACCTTCGACGTCGACGACTACGTGTACGAGGCGCTGCGCGCCGGCGCCAGCGGCTTCCTGCTGAAGGACGCCCCGCCCGCCGACCTGATCGCCGCCGTCCGGATCGTCGCGGCCGGCGAGGCCCTGCTCGCGCCCTCCGTCACCCGCCGGCTCATCGAGGACTTCGCCCGCACCCGGCCCGCCCCGCGGCGGGATCCGAGGCTGCGGCTCAACGGCCTGACGCCGCGTGAGACCGAGGTGCTGGAACTGATCGCCCGCGGCCTGTCCAACCAGGAGATCGCTGCCCGGCTGGTGCTCGCCGAGCAGACCGTGAAGACCCACATCGGCCGCATCCTCGCCAAGCTCGACCTGCGCGACCGCGCCCAGGCCGTGGTGCTGGCCTACGAGTCGGGCCTGGTGACGCCGGGCCAGTAGGACCGCACGCCCGCCCGGGCCGGTAGGACCGGGCGCCGGCCCGGGCCGGTAGGACCGGGCGCCCACCCGGGCCGGTAGGACCGGGCGCCCACCCGGGCCGGTAGGACCGGACGCCCGCCCCAGCCTTCGGTAGTACCCGGGTACGACCCGGTGTTTGGCCCCGCGGAGTGACGCCCGCGGGGCCGTCGCCTTCCTACCTTCTCCCACGTCGCACCCACCGGACGAGGGAGAACGAATCCATGCTGCTGCGCCTCAGGCGGACCCTGGCCGCCGCCGCCGTCACCGCGGTCACCCTGCTCGGCGCCGGCGGCTGGGCCGCCGCCGACGCCCAGACGCCCGTCACCGGACCTCCGCCGGGCACCGCCGCCTGGCTCGCGGACACCACCCTCGGCGTCCCCCTGCCCGACCCGGCCGCCGCCGCGCCCGCCGAGGTGGCGGCCTTCTTCGCCGGCCTGCCGGCGGCCCAGCGGGACTCGCTGACCGTCCGCCACCCGCAGGTGGTCGGCAACCTGGACGGCGCGCCGGTGCCCCTGCGGTACCGGGCGAACGCACTGGCCCTCGCCGAGGAGGCCGGCCACGAGCGGCAGCGGGCCGCCGACCCCGCGCTGTCCGCCCGCGACCACGCGGCAGCGCGGGCCCGCGCCGAGCGCTACACCGGGCTGCTGGCGGACGGCCGCCAGGTGCTGGCCTTCGACCCGCGCGGCCGGGGCCAGGTGGCCGAAGTCCTCGGCGACCTCGGCACGGCCCGGCACACCGCCGTGGTGGTACCGGGCTCGGACATCGACCTGATGAGCTTCGACCGCGACCACGACCCGTACGGCACCCCCGCCGGGATGGCCCGCGCCCTGTACGGGGCCACCGGCCCCGGCACCGCGGTGATCGCCTGGGCCGGCTACACCACCCCCGTCGGGGTCGGCCCGGACGCCGCCACCGAGCGCCTCGCCGAGGCCGGCGCGCGACGCCTGGACCGCCTCCTCGGCGGTCTGGCCGCGACCACCTCCCCGGCCGCGCCCGCGACGGTGTTCTGCCACAGCTACGGCTCGGTGGTCTGCGGGCTGGCCGCCCCGGGCCCGGCGCTGGCCGGGAGCCTGGTGGTGCTGGCCTCGCCCGGCATGGGCATCGCCGACGCCTCCGCGCTCGACCCCCGGGTGCCGCTCTGGGCGACCGAGCGCAACGACTCCGACTGGATCGCCGACGTGCCGCACGTCTCGCTGCTCGGTCTCGGCCACGGCGCCGATCCGACCGGCGGCGGCTTCGGCGCCCGGCTGCTGAGCTCCGCCGGCTCGCACGGCCACACCGGCTACTTCGCGCCCGGCACCAGCTCGCTCGCGGGCTTCGCCGACCTCACCCTCGGCCGCCCGCCGGCCGGCCGGTAACCCGGGGCCCCTCGCCCGCACCGGCACCGGCCGATCCCACCACCCCCGCCGTCCCCGCAGTCCCTGCCCGGGCCGAAGGAGCCGTCCGTGAAGGAGCCACTCGTGAAGAACCCGCTCGTGAAGAACCCGCTCGACGCCCTGCGCCGCACCGCCTCCGCCGTCGACGCGCAGACCCCCGCCACCCGCGACCGCGCCCTCGACGGGCTGCGCGCGCTCGCCCTGCTCGCGGTGCCGTTCGGGCACTGGATGCTCGGCGGCCTGACCCTCACCCCGGACGGCGCGCTGCACAACGCCAGCCCGCTCAGCTCGCTCGGGTTCTTCGCGCCGGCCAGCTGGCTGCTGCAGATGCTCGGGGTGTTCTTCCTGGTCGGCGGCCACTCCTCGGTGCGCTCGCTGGAGCGGGCCCGGGCCCGCGGCACCGGCACGGCGGCCTGGCTGCGCGGGCGGGCGGTGCGGCTGCTGCGCCCGGTGCTCGGTGTCGCCGCCGTGTGGGCGCTGCTGATCCCGCTGCTGCACCGGACAGGAGTGCCGGGGGCGACGGTCCGGACCGGGGCGGTGCTGGTCGTCCAGCCGCTCTGGTACATCGCGGTGTACCTCGGGCTCACCGCGCTCACACCGTGCTGCCTGGCGCTGGCCCGGCGCCTCGGCGGGTGGTCGGCGGCGGCGATGGCCGGGCTGGTCGCCGTGGTCGACCTGCTGCGCTACGGGCCGTGGGGGTCGGCGATGCCCTCCTGGCTCGCCCTGGTCAACCTCCTGCCGGGCTGGATGTTCGGCTACCAGCTGGGTGTGCTGTGGGCGCGGGGCCGGCTCGGTCGCCCGGCCGCGCGGGTGCTGCTGCTGGGCGGGGGCGCGCTGTTCGCCGCCCTGCTGCTGGTGTTCCACTACCCGGCCAGCATGGTCGGGGTCCCGGGGGCGGCGCGCACCAACTCGCACCCGCCGTCGCTGCTGGTGCCCGCGCTGGCGGCGGTGCAGTGCGGGGCCGCCGTCCTGCTGCGGGAGCGGATCGGGCGGCTGCTGCGCCGGCCGCTGCTCTGGCTCCCGGTGGCGCTGGTGAACCTGTCGGCGATGACGATCTTCTGCTGGCACCAGAGCGCGATGCTGGCGGTGGCGGTGCCGGGCGGCGCGGTGTTCGGGGCGGTCCCGGGGCTGACCACCGCCCCCGACTCCGTCGCCTGGGTGGCCGGGCGGCTGGCCCTGCTGCCGGTGTTCGCCGGCGTGCTGGTCGTGATCGGCCGGTTCGCCCGCCGCTTCGACGGCCCGTGGACGTCGTTCCCCCGGGCCTGGAAGGCGGTGGCGGGCGCGGCGGCGGCCGCGTTCGCGGTCTACGCCCTCGGGGTGGTCTGACGGCGCGCCGGCCGACGGATCGTCACGGAGCGCAGTCGCCCGCGGAGGCCCGAACGGCTCATCCTTGACCGACCACCGGTCGAGTCGCATGCGAACCACCACGGGCCGTGATGATGTGTCACCGTCGGCCACCGGTTCGCGCGCTCACGCCCACGGTTCCCGCGCGACCTCCCCGCCGAGGCCCCCCTTCTCCCGCCCCCGAGGAGCCCCATGTCCCGCAGGAATCTCTCCGCCGCGGTGTCGGCCTGCGCCGTCGTCTCGGCCCTGACCGGCGCCACCCTGCTCACCACCGCGGCGCCGGCCCTGGCCCGTACCGCGCAGGTGCGCACCCACGACGTCCACCCGGCGGAGCCGGACGCCGCCCCGCACATCACCTCGCCCCGGGTGATGGCCGAGATGCGCCCCGACGAGGTCGCCTCGCTGGGCCAGGAGCACGCCGAGGCGCACGCGAGCGCCCGCGCGGCGATCCGCGGCGTCGGCGACTACCCGCAGACCACCCGCACCAACCGGCTGAAGGCGCTGACGGACAGCCAGGCGAAGATCAACGCGGGGTTCGACCCGGCCCTCTCCGGCGCCTTCAAGCAGTACTTCCCCTCCCCCGAGTTCGCCGCGCACATCGCCATGCTGCCGACCGGCAAGGTGCTGCTGTTCTCCTTCGAGCGGATCGAGACCAACCCGGAGAAGGAGCCGGCGCCCACCCAGACCATCGGCAAGGAGAACGCCGGCCGCGCCTTCCTGTGGGACCCGGCCAAGGGCACCGACCCCTCGGCGTTCACCAAGGTGACCCCGCCCGTGATCGACATGCCGGACGGGCTGGGCGAGCCGCGCCCCGCGCCGTTCTTCTGCGCGGGGCACTCCTTCCTGCCGAACGGGATGCTCGGGGTGTTCGGCGGCAACCTCGGCGGCAACGGCGGCAGCGGCGCCAAGCTGTCCCTGGTCTTCGACCCGTGGACCGAGACCTGGACCCGCAACCCGGACATGTCGGTGGGCCGCTGGTACCCCTCGGTGGTCACCGGGCCGGACGGCCGCCAGCTGATCATGTCCGGCCAGTCCGAACTGGGCTGGGGCACCCCGACGCCGGTGGTCGAGCGGTTCCCGGCCAAGGACTACCCCGTGCCGCAGACCAAGGCGGACCTGCCGCGCAACACCCCGGTGGACACCTTCAAGGCCTCCGCGCCGTTCACCCTCGACTACCCCCACCTGTTCTCGATGCGCGACGGCAACGTCTACGGCTTCGGCCGCCACCCCGGCGAGCAGTGGCTGTTCAACCCGGAGACCGAGAGCCGCAGCGACCTGCCGGCCCGGCCGGACGGCAAGAAGCGCAACTACGGCTCGGCGGTGCCGCTGCCGGGCGGCACCGAGGGCCCCGACGCCACCCTGCTGCTCGGCGGCGACCGGGACAACCCGGGCACCCTGCGGTTCTCGAACGGCACCTGGACGGCGGAGAAGTCCCGCGCCTTCGGCCGCACCCAGGACGACACCCTGCTGCTGCCGGACGGCACCCTGATGACCGTCAACGGCGCCTACGACATCCGCGACTACGGAAACGGCCCGTACAACCCGAACGCCGACCTGAAGTACCGCCAGACCGAGCTGCGCGACGCGCAGGGCAACTGGCGGCTCGGGCCGGTCCAGCGGCTGCCGCGCGGCTACCACTCCAACGCGGTGGTGCTCCCCGACGGCCGGGTGATGGTGACCGGCGACGAGCTGCAGCAGCTCGCCAACGACCCGGACATCAAGGACGACATGAACGGCACCATCGAGATCTACGAGCCCGCCTACCTGTCCAAGGGCAACCGGCCGGCGCTGGACCGGGTGCCGCAGAGCATGATCGGCTACAACGGCAGGTTCCTGGTGACCACCTCGACGCCGACCCAGGCCGCCCGGGCGGTGCTGCTCTCGCCGACCACCGCGACCCACTCGGTGAACACCAGCCAGCGCCACCTGGAGCTGCGCATCACCAGCCGGGCCGGCACCAAGCTGGAGCTCCAGGCCCCGCCCTCGGCGGCGGCGGCCCCGCCCGGGTACTACATGCTCTTCCTCCTCGACGACAAGGGCGTCCCGAGCACCGCGCAGTGGGTCCAGCTGGGCACCCCGTCCTGACGGTCCGCCACCGGAGCCTCCCGTACGGGGCGCACGCCGCGGTCCGCGCGCGCCCCGTACGAGTGAACTATTGGTTCGCTCACGATGAATCCGACTACGGTACGTAGCCGTACGACTACCCCGCCCACGGGAGAACACGCATGCCGACCGATCTGCGACTGCGCGAGAGCGACGAAATCCAGGGCGACGTCCTCGCCGGGTTCAAGAAGGACCACGTCACCCTGCTGTTCCTGAAGTTCGAGGAGGCCGCCCGGGCCCGGGCCTGGCTCAAGGCCCTCACCCCCCGGATCGCCACCACCCGTCAGGTGGCCGCCTTCAACGAGGCCTTCAGCGCCGCCCGCCGGGCCTCCGGCGGCGACGACCCCAAGTCGCTGAAGGCCGTCTGGACGGGCATCAGCCTCACCTACGCCGGGCTGCGCGAGCTGTCCGGGCGGGAGCCCTACGAGAGCGCCCCGACCGGCGGCACCCTGGAGGCCTTCAAGGACGGCTCCGCCAAGCGGGCCGGCGCGCTCGGGGACACCGGGGACAACTCCCCCGACAACTGGCTCTTCGGCAACGGCAGCACCCAGCCGGTGCACGCGGTGCTCACCGTCGCCGCCGACACCGCGCAGGACCTCCAGGCCGCGGTGACCGAGCAGCGGGACGCCGCCGCCCAGGCCCGGATCGTGATCGTCTTCCAGCAGAACGCCGCCACCCTGCTCGGCACCCGCCGCGGCAAGGAGCACTTCGGCTTCAAGGACGGCGTCAGCGAGCCGGGCGTCCGCGGCTTCGACCCGCCCTCCGAGACCGACCCCGAGCAGGTCGAGGGCCACCCCGGCACCCGGCTCGTCCCGGCCGGCGAGTTCGTCATCGGCGAGCCGGCCGCCCCCGGCAGCACCACCGACTTCCCCGACTGGGCCAGGAACGGCTCCTTCCAGGTGGTCCGCCGGCTCGCCCAGGACGTGCCCGGCTGGTGGGCCCAGGTCGCCGTCCAGCTCAAGGTCCTCAAGCAGGCCAAGGCCGTACCGCCGGAGGTCACCACCGAGTGGTTCGCCGCCCGGCTGGTCGGCCGCTGGCGCTCCGGCGCCCCCGTCTGCAAGCACCCGGACGCGGACGTGCCGTTCGACCCCGCCGCGTCCAAGGACAACGACTTCGGCTTCCGGGACGACCCCGACGGCCTGGTCACCCCGCTGTTCTCGCACCTGCGCAAGACCAGCCCGCGCGACGGCCTGCAGGAGCGGCCCGGCCGGCCGCCGCTGGACGCCGCCGTCCTGGACGGCCGCCGGATCATGCGGCGCGGCGCCCCCTACGGGCAGCCCTTCGACCCCGCCTCCGAGGGCCCGGGCGGCCCCGACGACCCGCGCGGGCTGCTCTTCGTCTGCTACCAGGCCGACATCACCACCCAGTTCGAGTTCATCCAGACCGCCTGGATCGACGAGACGAACTTCCCGCCCGGCCGCACCCCCGAGACCGGCGGCGACCCGATGGTCGGCCTGGACTGCCCGGTCAGCTTCGAGAGCCGGGCCGCCGACGGCAGCCGCAGGACGACCCCGCTGAGCTTCAGGCAGTTCGTCCGCACCGAGGGCTCGGTCTACGCCTTCGCGCCCTCGATCAGCCTGCTGCGCGGGCTCGGCGACGGCAGCCTCACGCCGCAGGCGCAGCCGGTGACGGAACCGTCCGGGACAGGGCAGACGGGGACGGCCACCGGGCAGCCGGCCGCCGGGCAGACGGGCAGCGGGCAGACGGCCACCGGGCAGCCGGCCACCGGACAGGCCGAACCGCTGCCGCCGAAGCCCCCGGCCCTGGTCATCGACGAGTTCCTGGCGGTGCCCGACCGGCAGCGCCAGGGCGGGGTCAGCGAGTACTGGGCGTTCCGGCAGGGCCAGTACCGCAAGATCTCGGTCGCGGACAGTGCCCACAACGACGCCCTGCTGAAGTCCGACGGGTCGCTCAGCGGCTGGAACGCGCTCCAGGGCGTCAGCCGGGTCGACGCCGTGCTGCCCGTCCCCGGCGCGCAGCGGACCGGTGGCAGGAGCCAGTACTGGTTCTTCCACACGGTCGCCGGCAAGCAGGTCTACCGGGGCGTCACGATCGCCGACGGCAGCGCGCACACCGACAGCCTGGACCACTCCGACCGCAGCCTCGGCAGGTGGGGCTCGCTGGCGGGGGTCGCCCGGGTCGACGCCTTCCTCCCCGTGCCGGACCAGCAGGGCAGCGGCGGCAAGAGCTGGTACTGGGTGTTCCACACCACCGGCGGCCGGCAGGTCTACCGGCTGATCTCGGTCTTCGACACCGGTCTGCACATGGACACCCTGGAGCGCTCGGACCGCGAGCTCGGCGCCTGGGTCTCGCTGGAGGGCATCACCCGGGTCGACACCTTCCTCCCCGTGCCGGACCGTCAGCGCAGCGGCGGCAAGAGCGAGTTCTGGGTGTTCCACGAGGACAGGTACCGCAGGATCTCGGTCGCCGACGGCAGCGGGCACCCGGACAGGCTGGAGCAGGCGGACCGCGCCGCCGCCACCTGGACCTCGCTGGTCTGACCGCGTCGGCGCCCCCGGCGGGGGGGGCGGGGGGCCCCCGCCGGGGCGGGCGCCCCCCCCCCCCGGGCGCGCGGGGGGCCGCCCCCGCCCGCGCCGCGCGCGGGGGGCGGACCCGGGGCGCCCACGGC
>NZ_JBHUSG010000011.1:0-96832 GCF_042673745.1 Kitasatospora sp. NPDC057015 | reverse complement strand
CCGGTTCCCCGGGGGGGGGGCCCGGGCGCCGCCCCCCGCGGGGGGGCGCGGGGCCCCCGCGGGGGGCCCCCCCCGACCCGCGCCGCCGGGCGCCCGGTGCCCGGCCCCGGACCGCGACGCGCGCGGGCGGATCACCGGGGCCGCAGAGTGCATCGGGGCGAAACTCCCGGTTCAGCGGGGCGACACGGGCCGGACGGACGGGCATGTGACCCATCCCACAGTTTGACGCTCGCCCATCGCTCCTCCCGACCACCTACGCTTGCCGGAGCAGTAGGCAGTCGTACCACCTCCGGGCCCCGCCCGCAGTGACGGTCACGGGTCCCCGAGGGAGTTGACGCCATGCGCCGTAGGCGTTGGAAGCGTGTACTGATCGGCGCCTTCGCGGGATGCGCGGTACTCGTCGACGCCGGTGCGGCCGCGGCCCAGGCGGCGGCGTCCACCGAGCAGGTCGCCATCGCGACGCCTCCGGCCGGCAGCGCCGCCTGGGTGCAGGACCACTCCCTGGGCCGTACGCTCCCCGATCCCGCCACCACCGCACCCAGCTCGGTCGCCGCGTTCTTCGCCTCCCTGACGCCCGCCGAACTGGACCGCCTGGTCGCCGAGTACCCGCTGGTGGTCGGCAACTTCGACGGCGCCCCGCTGGCCGTCCGCTACCGCGCCAACCGGCTGGCCCTCGCTGCCGAGAGCGAGCGGGCCAAGGCCCGCGCCGCCGACCGCGAACTGGACGCCACCACCCGTGCGCTCGCCGTCTCGCGCGCCAACGACTGCGATCACCTGCTGGAGCCCGGCCGCCAGATCCTGGCCTTCGACCCGCGCGGCCGCGGGCTGGTCAGCGAGGTGTTCGGCGATCTCGCCCACGCCCAGCGGGTCTCCGTGCTCGTCCCCGGCTCCGACGCCGACCTCGGCCACCACGACCAGGCCGCGGACCCGCTGCGCTCCCCCGCCGGCATGGCCCGCGCCCTGCTCGCCGAGGAGCAGCGCCAGGCCCCGGGCACGACCACCGCCGTGGTGGCCTGGACGGGCTACGTGACCCCCTCCGGCCTCGGCCCGGACGCGGTGACCTCCCGCCTCGCCGACGTCGCGGCCCCCCGCCTGGAGCGACTGCTCGGCGGGCTCAAGGAGACCACCGCCCCCACCGCCCCGCCGGCCCTGTTCTGCCACTCGTACGGATCGGTGGTCTGCGGCATCGCCGCACCGGACATCCCGCCCGCCACCGGGACGGACGGCCACCCGGCCGGAATCACCGACGTGGTGGTGTTCGGCAGCCCGGGCATGGGCGTGCAGAGCGCCACCGAGCTCGGCGGCGGCGTCCAGGTCTGGGCGACCCGCAACCCCACCGACTGGATCGGCAACGTGCCGTACCTGGAGGTCGGCGGGCTGGGTCACGGCGCCGACCCGACCGACGGGGGCTTCGGAGCCGAGGAGGTCTCCTCGGCGGGGGCGGCCGGCCACAACGGGTACCTGGCGACCGGCACCGAGAGCCTGCAGAACTTCGCCTCGATCGCGCTCGGCCACTACCGGGCGGTCAGCCACACCCTCACCGCGGAGGGCTGAGCGGGCTCCGGGCCCGCGGTGCACCGGAGCGGAACCCGACACCCGGCCGTTGGTCGGCCCTGAGCCCGGCCGTTGGTCGGCCCTGAGGCGGTCGGCGGTGCGCCGGCCGTGCGCCGGCGCCGGACTCCGCCCCGAGCGGCACCCGGACTCACTTCGCAGCGGCCCCGGCCTCCCCCTCCGCCCCGGAGGCGAGGGCGCCGGCGCCCCGCCGTGCGCCGGTGCCCCGCCGTGCCACCTCGGCGCACAGGTCGGCGCTCCGGGCTCACGGGCCGTCCGCGGCACCTCGCGATAGCGTTCACCTTCAACTCATTGCAATGAGCCGACGCGCGCCCATTGCATTAAACTCCAGACCATTGCAACGATTTATTGCCTCTGAGCTGCAGTGATGCCATTTCTATGCAACGAGCCTGTTGCCTGATCAATAAATGCAACGTAGCTTTTCCATCATCAGAAACGGCAGGCCGACAAGGAGCCCGCCGCTGAAGAAGGAGAGAGCACCATGCAGAAGTTCGACACCCTCGCCCCGATCGCCGCCGTCCTCGACGTCCCCGCGGGCCGCATCCGGTTCATCGCCGCCGACCGCCCCGACACCACCGTCGAGGTCCTGCCCGCGGACGCCTCCAAGGGCCGCGACGTGAAGGCGGCGGAGCGGGTCCAGGTCAGCTACGGCGACGGTGTCCTGCGGATCGAGGCCGCACCGGCCGCGAACCGGATCCTCGGCAACCCCGGATCCGTCGAGGTGACCGTCCAGCTGCCCGCCGGCTCCCGGGTCGAGGCGAAGGCCGCCAGCGCCGAACTGCGCGGCGTCGGACGCCTGGGCGACGTCACCTTCGAGGCCGCCGCGGGCACGGTCAAGCTCGACGAGACCGCCGCCGCCGAGCTCGCCCTGCAGGCCGGCGACATCGCGGTCGGCCGCCTCGGCGGCCCCGCCCGGATCAGCACCCGGCAGGGCGACCTGCGGATCACCGAGGCCGTCCGCGGCACCGTCACCCTGCGCACCGACGCCGGCCACATCGAGGTCGGCGCCGCCCGCGGCGTATCCGCCTCCCTCGACGCCGGCACCGCCCTCGGCCGGGTCCACAACGCGCTCAGGAACACCGACGGCGCCGCCACCCTGACCATCCACGCCACCACCGCCCTCGGCGACATCACCGCCCGCAGCCTCTGAGGCCCACAGCCGCGCCGCCCGAAGAGGCCGGCCTGACCGTCGAAACGCTCGGCCGCGCCTCCCGCGGCGACGGCGCCGTCCACCGCTCCCCGTCCACCTCAGCCCCCGGAAGAAGGCACACCTTGACCGCCACACCGTCCACCTGGACCGGCATGGTGTCGATCGAAGACACCGCTCTGGCCGTGACCGACACCGGCGGGCCCGGCCGACCCGTGGTCTACCTCAACGGCTCCTACGCCGACCGGTCGCACTGGCGGCGCGTCATCACCGAGCTCGGTGGCGACTACCGGCACATCAGCTACGACGAGCGCGCCCGCGGCGGGTCGAAGCGCGCCGCGGACTACTCCTTCGAGGCGTGCCTGCGCGACCTCGACGCCGTTCTCGTCGCCAGGGGCGTGGACCGGCCGATCCTGGTGGGCTGGTCCTACGGCGCCATGCTCGCCGTGCACTGGGCCGCCCGGAACCCGGACCGCGTGCTGGGAGCGGTGTCGGTGGACGGCGCCCTGCCGCACGACTGGCTGGACGACGCCGCCCGGGCGCAGATCCGCAAGCTGTTCCGCCGGCTGAGCCCGCTCTTCCCGATCGCCCGCCCGCTCGGCCTGGCGGCGCGCATGAGCGCCGCTCAGCACGCCGAGATCAACATCGAGATCAACGAGCTCTGTGCGCCCGCCGCCCTCGGCCCGGTCCTCGACGGCCTGACCGTGCCCGTCCGGTACGTGCTCGCCACCGGCGGCAACCTGGGCGGCGAGGCGGAGCTGATGGAGCGGATCCGCGCGAACCTCGACCCGGTGCTCGTCGGCAACCCGAACATCCGGGTCGCCGCGAAGGTCGCGAGCAACCACTCCAAGGTCCTCCGCCGGGACTTCCGAGCCGTCGCCGACGCGGTACGGGAGCTCGCCGCCGGCCGCGGGAGCGCAGCCGGCCGCGACGACCGACCCGCCGCCACCGGCGGCCGGGACGTCGGCTGACCGGGCGGTCAGTGCGCCGCCGGGCCCGTCCCCGCGCGGTCCTCCTCCGGGCGGTAGAGCCGCACCGCCTCGGCGGCCGCCCGGGCCAGCTCCCGGCGGGCCTCGGGCGGCGACAGCACCTCGACGTCCGCGCCGAAGGCCAGCAGGGCCCGGACGGCCGGCACGGCCCGGAAGCACATCCGCAGCTCGGTCCACTCGCCGGCCGGCGCCTGCGGCGGCGGCCCCGCCAGCAGCGCGCCGTGGATCCGGACGAACATGTCCAGCCGGGCCCGGTGCACCCGCACGAGCACCGGCACCTCGACCGGCAGCCGCTCCACCTGCTCGCGCAGCTCCGCCCAGACGCCGCCCAGGGTGGCCCCCGGACGCCGTCGCACCGGCTCGTCCAGGGTCTCCGCCGCGGACACCCGGTCGGCCCGGAACAGCCGCGGCCCGCCGTCCAGGTCCGCCACCAGGTACCAGACGCCGGCCTTGCTCACCAGGCCGTACGGGTCGACGGTGTAGTCGGCCGGCCCCGTCGCACCGCTGTGCCGGTACGCCAACCGCAGCCGCCGGTCGGCGAACACGGCCCGCTGCAACTCGCCGAGGTCGGTGGCGGGCGGGCCGGCGCGCATCCAGCGCTCCGGGTCGACCAGGACGCGTTCGCTGGTCCGCTCGGCGGCCGGTCGGTGCGGGGCGGGCAGCGCGGCCATCACCTTGCGCAGCGCCGAGCCGAGGGCGTCGTCGAGGCCGAGCGCGCGGTGCGCGCCCCCGGCGGCCAGCACGAACAGCGCCCGGGCCTCGTCCCCGGTCAGGCCCGTGACGTCGGTGCGGTAGCCGGGCAGCAGGCTGACCCCGCCGTGCCGGCCGCGCTCGGTGTAGACCGGGACCCCGGCCGCCGACAGGGCCTCGACGTCGCGGTAGACGGTGCGGACGGACACCTCCAGGCGGTCGGCCAGGTCGGTGGCGGACACCCGTCCACGGGTCTGGAGCAGCAGCAGGATCGACAGCAGCCGGTCGGCTTTCATGACGTCGAGAATGCCAGGAATACCTGACGGAGGATGTCAGGTATTGCCGCCAGAGTGCGTCCCGAAGCAGAAACCGCTCATCGCTTGGAGACCGCATGGACACCACCCAGGACCCGCGCCCGCTGTACCGGCTCGCCCTCGGCCAGCTGGAGAAGGTCTTCAGCGAGCTGACGCCCGAGGCCCTCGGCCGCCCCACCCCCTGCACCGAGTACGACCTCGCGGCGCTGCTCAGCCACACGGTCGGCGGCGTCCACCGGCTCGCCTACATCGGCGAGGGCGGCCGGGCACAGGACGTCGCGGCCTCCTGCGGCGAGATCGAGGACGACGAGTGGCCGGCCGCCCTCGACCGGGCCCGCGCCCGGGTGACGGCCGCCTGGGCCGAGGACGCCAGGCTGGACCGCCCGTCCGTGGCGCCCTGGGGCGAGGTGCCCGGCCGGGGCGCGGTGGGCGGCTACGTGATGGAGGCCGTCATGCACTCCTGGGACATCGCCCGGGCACTCGGCTCCGACACGGCGCTGGACGAGAACCTGGCCCTGGCCGCGCTGGGCATCGCCGAGGCCGTGCTGCCCGCCGACATCCGCGGCTTCGTCCCGTTCGGCGAGGTGCGGCCCGTCCCGGCGGACGCGGACCCGTACACCCGGCTGGCCGGCTGGCTCGGCCGCGAGGTCTGAGCGGACGCGCGCGGCCGGAGGCACGGCGGCGGTCGGCCCGCCCCCGTACCCGGCCCGCCGCGGGAACCTGACCCGGGCGCGGGTACCCGACCCCGGCGCCGGCGGCCCGCCGTAGCCGGGCGGGCTACTCGCGCCCGGCCGAGGTGAAGGACATGTCGGCGTAGCGGGTCCCGGCCACCCGGCCGGCGATCGGCTCCAGCTCGGCGAGCTCCTCCGCGGTCAGCCGCAGGGTGGCGGCGGCGGTGTTCTCGACCAGCCGGCTCCGCCGGCGAGTGCCCGGGATCGGGACGACCGGCAGGCCGTGCACCTCGGCGCGCTGGTGCACCCAGGCCAGGGCGACCTGCGCCGCGCCGATCCCGCGCTCGGCGGCGATCTTCAGGATCGGCTCGACCAGCCGGGCGTTGCCCGCCGCGTTCGGGCCACTGAACTGCGGGTGGCGGCGCCGGTAGTCGCCCGGGGCGAGCTCCTCGGCCGCGGTGAACGCGCCGGTCAGGAAGCCCCGGCCGAGCGGCGAGTAGGGCACGAAGGCGACGCCCAGTTCGGCGGCGGCGGGCACCGCCGTCCGCTCGACGTCCCGGGAGAAGATCGACCACTCCGACTGGAGCGCGGCGATCGGGTGCACGGCGTGCGCCTCGCGCAGCTCCGCGCCGGTGACCTCGGAGAGTCCGAGGTGGCGCACCTTGCCGGCGCGCACCAGCTCGGCCATCGCGCCGACCGACTCGGCCAGCGGCACGGCCGGGTCGCGGCGGTGCATGTAGTAGAGGTCGATGACGTCCACGCCGAGCCGGCGGAGCGAGGCGTCCACGGCCGACCGCACGTAGGCCGGGTCGTTGCGCACCCCCCGGTGGACGGGGTCGTCGTCGCGGCGCTCGATGCCGAACTTGGTCGCCAGCACCACGCGGTCCCGGTGGGCCCGGGCGAACGAGCCGATCAGCTCCTCGTTGTGGCCGGAGCCGTAGGCGTCCGCGGTGTCGAGCAGGGTGACGCCGAGGTCGAGCGCCGCCTCCAGGGTGGCGAGGGCCTCGACGGTGTCGGTCGGGCCGTAGAACTCGCTCATGCCCATGCAGCCGAGCCCCTGGACGCCGACGGTGGGTCCGTTGTTGCCGAGTGTGGTGGTGGGGAGAGTCATGCGCTCTGCTTCCTCTGCTTGTGTGGGGGCCGGGTGGCGGGAGCCGGCGAGGCCTCGGGGCGGCGCCGCGCCTCGGGCTGCCGCTCCGGTCCGGCGGTCCGCGAAGGCCCTGGCTGCGCCGCTCCGGTCGGCCGGACGCCGGCGTACAGATCGATCTTGTGGTCGAGGACGGCGAGGGTCGCGTGCAGGTCGGCGAGCCGCTGCCGCACCTCCTCGCGGTGGGCGACCAGCAGGTCGCGCCGCTCGGCGAAGGTCTCCTCGCCGAGCCGGGCCAGCTCGACGTACCGGAGCATGTCGGCGACCGACATGCCGGTCAGTCGGAGCCGGCCGAGGAAGCCCAGCCGGGCCAGATCGCCGTCGCTGTACCTGCGCTGGCCGGAGTACGTCCGGTCGACCGGGTCCAGCAGGCCGATCCGCTCGTACCAGCGCAGGGTGTGCGCGGTGAGCCCGGTGGTCGCCGCGACCTCGCTGATGGTGTGCCGCGGGGACCGGTCGGGGGTGCCGTCCGGCGCACGGTAGGCGTCGCCGCAGCTCCGCAGCCCGGCATCCGCGGTCGCCGTCGCCGTCGCCGTCGCCGTGACAGTGGCGCCGGCGCCGGCGCGACCGTCCGTCGCCGGGGCGGCGGTCGGGGCGGTGGCGGTCGGGGCGGCGGTGGCCTCGGTGAGTGTGGTCGGCATGGGCTGGACCCCCTGGTCTGCGGTGACTACGACGCTAGTGAGTTGGAGCGCACTCAAAGCAAGCCTCGCACGCGACCTGCCCCGGATCACTGGCTAGAGTCGGGCCCATGCAGAGCTTGCGGATGATCGAGGACTGGCCGGTGGCCAACGCGGCGACGGCCGTGGTGCGCGGCACGGACGGCGCGCTGCTGGGAAGCGACGGGCCGCAGGAGCACCCGTTCCCGCTGGCGTCGGTGACCAAGCCGCTCAGCGCGTACGCGGCGCTGGTCGCGGTCGAGGAGGGGGTCTTCGAGCTGGACGACCCGGCGGGCCCGGAGGGCTCGACGGTGCGTCACCTGCTCGCCCACACCTCCGGACTCGCCTTCGACGAGCACCGGACGATGGCGGCGCCGGGCACCCGCCGGCTGTACTCCAACGCCGGCTTCGACGTGCTCGCCGAGACCCTGGCCAAGGCCTCCGGCATCCCGTTCGCGCAGTACGTCGCGGAGGCGGTGCTGGAGCCGCTGGGGATGCGGGCGACCTACCTGGACACCGCGCACCGCTCGCCGGCCGGCGCCGGCGGCGTCTCCACCGTCGCCGACCTGACCCGCTTCGCCGCCGAGCTGCAGGCCCCCCGCCTGCTCGACCCCTCGACCGTCGAGGAGGCCACCCGGTTCGTCGCCTTCCCCGGGCTGAGCGGGGTGCTGCCCGGCTTCGGGCACCGCAAGCCCAACGACTGGGGCCTCGGCTTCGAGATCCGCGGTGACAAGGCGCCGCACTGGACGGGCACCAGCAGCTCGCCGGCCACCTTCGGCCACTTCGGCCAGTCCGGCACCTTCCTGTGGGTCGACCCGACCGCCGGCGTGGCCTGCATCGCCCTCACCGACCGCGACTTCGGCCCGTGGGCGGCCGAGGCCTGGCCCGCCTTCACCGACGCCGTCCTGGAGGAGCTGGACGGCTGAGCCCCGCCGGCCCGACCCCTGCCCCGGCCGTGAGCCGTCAGCCGTACGCGACGGGCGAGTGCATCTCCCAGAGCAGCAGCTCGGCGCCGTGCTCGCCCGCCGTCGGGTCGGCGAAGGCGTCGCCGCTGATCCGGACGCTGTCCCCGGGCTCCATCGAGCGCCCGCCGCCCTGCGGTCCGCGGACGGTCCGGAAGCCCAGCGAGCCGGCCGTCAGGTGCGCGTAGCGGTAGACGGCGGCGGGCAGCTCCGGCAGCGGCAGCCAGGGCCCGGCCGTGACCAGCCAGAGTGCGGCGTCCGAGCGGCGCAGCCGCAGGGCGGGGGTGGCCGCGTCGCGCTCCAGCCCGGAGGCGAGCAGCGTCAACCCGTCCGCGGCCGGCTCCACCCGGCGCAGCCCGTACCCGGGGGGCGCGTCGAAGACGTCGGGCTGGAGCCACATCTGGACGAAGCGGACGGGCACCCGGGCCCCGCCGACGTTGCGCTCGGAGTGGGCGACGCCGGAGCCCGCGCTCAGGTGCTGCACCATGCCCGGGCGCACCACGCCGCTGTGCCCCTCGTCGTCCCGGTGGGCGAGGGCGCCCTCCAGGACGACGGTGAGGATCTCGGTGTCGCGGTGGCGGTGCTCGTCGAAGCCGGCGCCGGGCGCGAGCCGTTCCTCGTTGCAGGCGAGCAGGGCGCCGAAGTGCGTGTTCTTCGGGTCGTAGTGCCCGGAGAAGGAGAACGCGTGCCGGGTCTCGACTCCCTCGGCCGGGGTCGAGAGGTACCGCTCGGCGGTGCGGCGCAGGTCGGAACGGGGGCGGATGGCGGCGTCGGTCACGGGGCCCACGGTAGCCCGTGTGATCGCCGCCACCGGGACGGATCGGAGGGGCTGTGCACGAGCAGTCACCCGGGTGAGGCAGTCTTGTCCTGTGCCAGCCGCCTCCGCGAACGCCAAGAACGACCAGTCCGACACGCCCGACGACGCCACCGGCGCGGCCCAGGCCGCCACCCCGGGCGCCGCCAAGGCCGGAGCCAGCAAGTCCGCAGCGGGCAAGTCCGGCGCCGCCCGGCCCGCTGCCGCGAAGAGCGCCGGGCGGGCCGCCGCGCCCCGGGCGGGCCGGACGGCCGCGCCGCGCCTGACCGCGCAGGAGCGCAAGCTGCTGGCCGACCGCGCGGAGCGCCGGGTCGCGACCCTCAAACGGCTGGAGAAGTCGTCGGGCAAGCTGGCCTCGGCCGCGATCGCCCGGATGGACGACCAGCTCGGCTGGTACCGCCGGATGCCGCCGGAGCACCGCTCCTGGATCGGCCTGGTCGCCCAGGCGGGCATCGCCGCGTTCACCGAGTGGTACCGGCGCCCGGACGCCCCGCAGGCGATCTCCACGGACGTCTTCGGCACCGCGCCGCGCGAGCTGACCAGGGCCATCACGCTGCGTCAGACCGTCGAGCTGATCCGCACCACCATCGAGGTGATGGAGGAGGCCATCGAGGAGGTGGCCGCTCCCGGCGACGAGGCCGACATGCGGGAGTCGGTGCTGGTCTACGCCCGCGAGATCGCCTTCGCCACCGCGCAGGTCTACGCCCAGGCGGCGGAGGCGCGCGGGGCGTGGGACGCCCGGCTGGAGGCCCTGGTCGTCAACTCGCTGCTCTCCGGTGACGCGGACGAGGGAGTGCTGTCCCGGGCGGCGGCACTCGGCTGGGGCCAGCCGAGCCAGGTCCGGGTGGTGATGGGCAGTGCCCCGGACGGGGACAGCGAGCTCGTGGTGGAGGCGATCCGACGGGCCGCCAGGTACGCGAAGCTGCACGTCCTGACCGGTGTGCTGGGCAAGCGGCTGGTGGTGGTGGTCGGCGGCGACAAGGAGCCGGTGCACGCGGCCCGGGCGCTGATCGGCCAGTTCGCCCCGGGGCCGGTGGTGGTCGGCCCGACCGTCGGGGACCTGCTGTCGGCGACCAGGTCGGCGCACGCGGCGGCGGCCGGCCTGCGGGCCTGCGCGGCCTGGCCGGACGCCCCGCGACCCGTCCTCGCGGACGATCTGCTGCCGGAGCGCGCGCTCGCCGGGGACAAGGCGGCGCGCCGCCAGTTGGTGGAGGAGATCTACACACCGCTGGACGAGGCGGGTTCGGCACTCCTGGAGACGCTGAGTGTCTACCTGGAGCAGGCGTCCTCACTTGAGGGCGCCGCGCGGATGCTCTTCGTTCACCCCAACACGGTGCGCTACCGGCTCCGACGTGTGACTGACGTCACGGGCTATGCTCCCTCCGACGTACGTTCGGCCTTCACGCTGCGCATCGCACTCGCACTGGGCCGGCTCGGCACGGTCGGGGACCAGAACTGACAGCGCTGTAGGGACCCCACAATCCCACGTGCTTTTCTTCGTTACCGTCGCCTACCCGCCCCCGGGTGCCTGGCAAGAGAGGCTTGAACCGTGCTCGTAATCGTCGCCCCTGGACAGGGTGCCCAGACTCCCGGATTCCTCAGCCCCTGGCTGGAGGTGGACGGCGTCGCCGACCGCCTGCGTGGTTGGTCGGACGTCGCCGGGCTCGACCTGGTGCGCTACGGAACCGAGGCCTCCGAGGAGGAGATCAAGGACACCGCCGTCGCCCAGCCCCTGCTGGTGGCCGCCGGGCTGGTGACCGCCGGCGCGCTGCTGCCGGACGGACTGACCGGTGTCGCGGGCGCCGTGGCAGGTCACAGCGTCGGTGAGATCACCGCCGCGGCGGCCGCCGGGGTGCTGAGCGAGAGCGACGCGCTGGAGTTCGTCCGGGAGCGCAGCCTGGCGATGGCGGAGGCCGCCGCGGCCACCGCGACCGGCATGGCCGCGCTGCTCGGCGGCGACCCGGAGACCGTGGCCGCCAAGCTCGCCGAGCACGGCCTGACCGCCGCGAACAACAACGGCGGCGGCCAGATCGTCGCGGCCGGCACCCTGGCGCAGCTGGAGGCCCTCAAGGCCGACCCGCCGACCGGTACCCGGGTGATCCCGCTCAAGGTGGCGGGCGCCTTCCACACCGAGCACATGGCTCCGGGTGTGGAGCGCCTCGCCAAGCTCGCCCCGACCCTGCGGGTCGCCGACCCGACGCTGAGCTACGTCTCCAACCGTGACGGCGAGGTCGTCGGGTCCGGCACCGAGGTGCTGGACCGGCTGGTGTCGCAGGTCTCCAACCCGGTCCGCTGGGACCTCTGCATGGAGACCCTGCAGCAGCTGGGCGCGACCGCCGTGATCGAGCTCTCGCCGGCCGGCACTCTCACCAACCTGGTCAAGCGCAACGTCAAGGGTGTCGCGACGCTGGCCCTGAAGACCCCTGCCGATCTCGACAAGGCGCGCGCGCTGGTGGCCGAGCACGGCACCCAGGCGACCGGCGGTCAGGAGCTGAACGCATGAGCACCCCCCAGATCCGTCCTGCCACCGGTGCCGCGTTCTCGCGCATCCACGGGGTCGGCGGCTACCGCCCGGTCCGGGTGATCCCGAACTCCGAGGTGCTGAACTGGATCGACTCCTCGGACGAGTGGATCCGCAGCCGCAGCGGGATCGCCGAGCGCCGCTGGGCCGGCCCGGAGGAGACCGTCGCCGAGATGTCGGTGCAGGCCGCCGGCAAGGCGATCGCGCAGTCCGGGATCAGCGCCGAGCAGATCGGTGGCGTGATCGTCGCGACCGTCTCGCACCTCAAGCAGACCCCGGCCATCGCCACCGAGATCGCCCAGCGCCTCGGCTGCGGGACGGCCCCGGCGTTCGACATCTCCGCGGCCTGCGCCGGCTTCGGCTACGGCCTGGGCCTGGCGGACGGCATGATCCGCGGCGGCAGCGCCGAGTACGTGCTGGTGATCGGCGTCGAGCGACTGAGCGACCTGACCGACACCTCGGACCGCTCGACCGCCTTCATCTTCGGTGACGGCGCGGGCGCGGCCATCGTCGGCCCGTCCGACACGCCGGGGATCGGCAAGGTCATCTGGGGCTCCGACGGCTCCCAGAAGGACGTCATCTCGCAGACCCAGGCCTGGGACACCGCCTTCGCCAAGCAGGACGCCGTCAACGGCGTCGGCGAGGAGCAGAAGTGGCCGGCCCTGCGGATGGACGGCCAGCCGGTCTTCCGGTGGGCCGTCTGGGAGATGGCCAAGGTCGCCCAGCAGGCGCTGGACGCCGCCGGGATCACCGCCGACCAGCTCGGCGCCTTCATCCCGCACCAGGCCAACATGCGGATCACCGATGCCATGATCAAGGCGCTCAAGCTGCCCGCGTCGGTGCCGGTGGCCCGCGACATCGCCGAGACCGGAAACACCTCGGCGGCCTCCATCCCGCTGGCGATGGAACGCATGCTGGAGAGCGGCGAAGCCCGGAGCGGCGACCTTGCCCTGATCATCGGGTTCGGGGCGGGTCTGGTCTACGCGGCAGCAGTCGTTACGCTCCCCTAGGCACACCCGCCGTACCCAACAAGACCTGCGGCCGCCCGCCGGGCAACCGCATCTACACCGAAGAGGAGCAGCCACTATGGCTACCAAGGACGAGGTCCTGGAAGGTCTCGCTGAGATCGTCAACGAGATCGCCGGTATCCCGGCCGAGGACGTCGAGCTCGACAAGTCCTTCACGGACGACCTGGACGTCGACTCGCTGTCCATGGTCGAGGTCGTCGTGGCCGCCGAGGAGCGGTTCGACGTGAAGATCCCGGACGACGAGGTCAAGAACCTGAAGACCGTCGGCGACGCCGTGGACTACATCCTCGCCAACGCCTGAGTACTGGTCAGCACCGCAGGACCGGTCAGCACGACCGGTACGACCGGTACGACCGCTTGAACCGGCCGGGGCGCTCCGCCCGCGCAGCGCCCCGGCCGGGCCCCACTCCCGGCGCCGCCGACCCCCGCCACACGTGAGAGAGAAAAACCAGTGACCGCTGAAAACCGCACCGTGGTCGTCACGGGTATCGGCGCCTTCACGCCGCTGGGCGGCGACGCCGCCTCCACCTGGGAGGGCCTGCTCGCCGGCCGCTCCGGTGTCAAGGTCCTGACCGAGGAGTGGGCAGCCGACCTCCCCGTGCGGATCGCGGCGCGCACCGCCGTCGAGCCGGGCGAGATCCTGCCCCGGCCGCTGGCCCGCAAGCTGGACCGCTCGGCGCAGTTCGCGCTGATCGCGGCCCGCGAGGCGTGGGCCGACGCCGGCTACGAGACGCCCGCCACCGACGTGTCCTCCAAGCTCGCCCCCGAGCGCCTGGGCGCCGTCATCGCCTCCGGCATCGGCGGCGTGACCACCCTGCTCGACCAGTACGACGTGCTGAAGGAGAAGGGCGTCCGCAAGGTCTCCCCGCACACCGTCCCGATGCTGATGCCGAACTCCCCGGCGGCCAACGTCGGCCTGGAGGTCGGCGCCCGCGCGGGCGTGCACACCCCCGTCTCCGCCTGTGCCTCCGGCGCCGAGGCGATCGGCTACGCGATCGAGATGATCCGCAGCGGCCGCGCCGACGTCGTGGTGGCCGGCGGTACCGAGGCGGCGATCCACCCGCTGCCGATCGTGGCCTTCGCCAACATGATGGCCATGTCCAAGAACAACGACGAGCCGCAGCGCGCCTCGCGCCCGTACGACAAGGGCCGGGACGGCTTCGTGCTCGGCGAGGGCGCGGGCGTGGTCGTGCTGGAGTCGGCCGAGCACGCCGCCGCGCGCGGTGCCCGGATCTACGCCGAGGCGGTCGGCCAGGGCCTGTCCTCGGACGCCCACCACATCGCGCAGCCGGAGCCGACCGGCGCCGGCGTGGCCCGCGCGCTGGCCGACCTGTTCGACCGCAACGAGCTGGACAAGGCCGAGATCGTGCACGTCAACGCGCACGCCACCTCCACCCCGCAGGGTGACGTGGCGGAGCTGAAGGCGCTGCGCAAGGAGCTCGGCGAGCACCTGGACCACATCGCCGTGTCGGCCACCAAGTCGATGACCGGTCACCTGCTGGGCGGCGCCGGCGGCATCGAGACCGTCGCCACCGTGCTGGCCCTGTACAACCGGCTGGCCCCGCCGACCATCAACCTGGAGGACCTGGACGACGAGGTCGACGCCGACGTCGTCACCGGGGAGCCGCGCAAGCTGCCCGAGGGCCCGATCGCGGCGCTGAACAACTCGTTCGGCTTCGGCGGCCACAACGTGGTGCTGGCGTTCCGCAGCGTCTGATCCGCCCCTTCGGGCGGACCCGCCGCGGGTCGTGAGGGTGGGGCCGGTGCTCGACGGAGCACCGGCCCCACCCTCATGACGTCCGCCACGCGGGTGCGGGTGCGCGCGGGCGCACCCGGGGCCGCGCGCGGAGCTCGGCTCGGGGTGCGGGGTGCGGGGTGCGGCGCGGGGTGCGGCGCGGCTCAGACCACCTGGTGCAGCCAGCGCACGGGGGCGCCCTCGCCCGCGTAGCGGAAGGGCTCCAGTTCGTCGTCCCAGGGCTTTCCGAGCAGCCGGGAGATCTCGGCCTCCAGGTCGGTGCCCTCGTTGCGGGACCGCACCAGGACGGCGCGCAGCCTGTCCTCGGGGATCAGGATGTCGCCGTGGATGCCGGTCACGGCGTGGAAGATCCCGAGACCGGGCGTGCTGCTGTAGCGCTCGCCCTCGGCGCTCGCGCAGGGCTCGCTGGTGACCTCGTAGCGCATCAACTGCCAGCCGCGCAGGGCGGAGGCGAGCTTCGACGCGGTACCGGGCTCCCCCTGCCAGGAGAACTCGGCCCGCCAGTGTCCGGGCGCGGCCGGCTGGCGGATCCAGTCGAGGCTCACCCGCACTCCGAGCACACCCGCCACCGCCCACTCGACGTGCGGGCACAGCGCGCGGGGCGCTGAGTGGATGTACAGGACTCCACGTGTCGTCACCGGGACCTCCAGGCTGTGGACGAGGGTCGCCTTCCCCAGCTGCCTCGTGCCTGCAGTTGATCCACAGTTACCCGAGTCAGCCGACATTAACCGACTAAAACGAGCAAAACGGACAGGCTTTCACTCAATGTTAGTCGGATCCTCAACGAGGTCCACCCCTCGGTCGGATCTCTCCCCCGAACGGCCCCATGACCGGGCCGGACCACCGTACCGCGCCGCCCCCCACCTCGGATGACGCTCTGTCGGATCGAGCCGGGAGGGGGGAGTGCGACGCCCCGCCCAGCGCCCGGTACGCAAACCGCCCCGCCGGCCCGAGGGGGCGGCGGGGCGGTTGACACGGCGCCAGACCGGGTCCGCGAGCGGGGCGCGCGCGGTGGCCGGCAGGCGCGCCGGCCACCGCGCGCACCGACCGGCGGGCGCGCCGGCCGGGCCGGGTCAGAGGGCGAGCCGGACGACCATCTTGCCGGTGTTGCCGCCGCGCAGCAGGCCGATGAAGGCGTCCGCGGCGTGCTCCACCCCGTCCACCACCGTCTCGTCGTAGCTCAGGCCGCCGTCGCGCAGCCAGCCCGCCACCTCGGCGGTGAACTGCGGCTGCAGCGCCGCGTGGTCGCCCACCAGCATGCCCTCCAGGCGCAGTCGCTTGCCGATGGCGAGCGCCAGGTTGCGCGGGCCGACCGGCGCGGTGGTGTCGTTGTACTGGGCGATCGCACCGCACAGCACGGCCCGGCCGTGCACGTTCAGCACCGAGATCGCGGCCTCCAGGTGCTCGCCGCCGACGTTGTCGAAGTACACGTCGATGCCCTCGGGGGCGGCCTTCTCCAGCTGCTCGCGGACCGGGCCGTCCTTGTAGTTGAAGGCGGCGTCGAAGCCGTAGTCGTCGACCAGCTTGGCGACCTTCTCCGCCGAGCCGGCCGAGCCGACCACCCGGGAGGCGCCCTTCAGCCGGGCGATCTGGCCGACCAGCGAGCCGACCGCGCCGGCCGCGCCGGAGACGAAGACCCGGTCGCCCTCCTTGAGCTCCGCCACCGCGAGCAGGCCGGCGTAGGCGGTGAGCCCGGGCATGCCGAGCACGCCGAGGTAGTAGGAGAGCGGCGCGGCGTCGGCGTCCACCTTCACCGCGCGGGCGGCGTCCAGGGTGGCGTACTCGCGCCAGCCGAGCCCGTGCAGGACGGCGTCGCCGACGGCGATGCCCTCGGCCTGCGAGGCGACCACGCGGCCGACCGCGCCGCCGTCCATCACCGCACCGAGCCGGAACGGCGGCACGTACGACTTCACGTCGTTCATCCGGCCGCGCATGTACGGGTCGACCGACAGGTACTCGTTGCGGACCAGGATCTCGCCCGGGCCCGGCTGCCGGACGGGCGCCTCGACCAGCGCGAAGTCCGCCGGGGTCGGCCAGCCCTGCGGGCGGGCGGCGAGGTGCCATTCACGGGCGAGGGTGGGCGTTGCCTGCTCTGCCATCGGTCTCTCCTTGCGATTGCGGCGGTCCGTCCCGGGGCGGCTCGACTGCTCCCGGGATTGCCCGTCAACCTGAAAGGTTGAGGCAATAAAGCAATCGTGGGCATGAAAGGTTCATGTTGTCAAATGTTCAGGTAGACTGAGCGGTATGGACACCCAGCCGACCGAGGTCGCCCCGCCGCCGACCGATGCGATCACCCGTGAGGTCGTGGACCTCATGGCGAACCTGGTCGCGCTCTTCCACCGCGAGTACGAGGAGGCCGCCGCCGCCCGCTCGCTCACCGGCGCCCAGGCCAAGGTGCTCGCCCTGCTCCGCCGGGGCCCGATGCCGATGCGGCACATCGCCCAGACCCTCAGCTGCGAGCCGTCCAACATCACCGGCATCGTGGACCGCCTGGAGTCCCGCGGCTTCGTCACCCGGGAGGCCGACCAGCACGACCGCCGGGTCAAGCTGGTCGCCGCGACCGAAGCCGGCTCCGACGCCTCCGAGGAGCTGCGGGAGTCGCTGAACTTCGCCCGCGAGCCGCTGGCCGCCCTCGGTGACGAGGAGCGGACCACGCTGCGCGACCTGCTGCGCCGGATGCTCGAAGGCGTGGGCCCCGACGGCGGCCCCGCCGAGCCCGCCGCCCCCGCAGGCCCGACCGCCTGACCCGCACCACCGCGCCCCACCGCGGAGGGCACGCCGAGGCGGCGGGAGGCCGCCGCAACCGGGCACGGAGCGTGAGACGTGTCACACCAGCCGGTTCGGGCGGCCCACAATGTAACCGAACAGTCTCCCGAAGCGTCTTACCTCTGAGACCAGACCGCCGGCCGGCCGGCGGCCACAGAGGGAGCAGCAGGGGCGATGACCGATCCCACGAACGGCCGTAGTGACGGCCGGCGCAGCGGCACGCCCCGGCGACGACGACTCGCCCGCACCGCCATCGGGCTCACCGCCGTCCTGGTGCTCTCCATCGCCGGTGCCGGGGCCTGGTTCTACCACCGGCTCGACACCAACATCAGCACCTTCGACCCGGGCGGCGTCGCCACCAGTCGCCCGCCGGCCCCCGTGCCGGTGACGCCCGGGGCCCGGCTGCCGGTGAACGTCCTGCTGCTGGGGTCGGACACCCGGGAGGGCGGCAACGACGAACTCGGCGGCGGCGACATCGGCGTGGGCCACTCCGACACCGCGATCCTGCTGCACGTCTACGCCGACCACAAGCACGCCGTCGGCGTCTCGATCCCCCGCGACACCCTGGTCACCATCCCGGCCTGCAAGCTGCAGAACGGCAGCTGGACCACGCCGCGCACCAACCAGATGTTCAACGAGGCCTTCACCGTCGGCGAGTTCCCCAACGGCAACCCGGCCTGCACCCAGAACACCGTGGAGGCGCTGACCGGGCTGCGGATCGACCACACCGTCGTGGTGGACTTCCGGGGCGTCGCGGCGATGACCGAGGCCATCAACGGGGTCGACATATGCGTCCCCAACGACGTGAACTCGCACGCCATCCGGTTGAAGAAGGGCCCGCAGAAGATCTCCGGGCAGCCGGCCGTCGACTTCCTCCGGGCCCGCTACGGGTTCGGCGACAACTCGGACATCGGCCGGATGAAGCGTCAGCAGGCCTTCCTCTCCTCGATGATCAAGAAGGTCCAGGGCCAGGGCTTCTCGCTGCCGACCCTGCTCCCGCTCGCCGACGCCGCCACCCGCTCGCTGACGGTGGACGAGGGCCTGGGCACCGCGATGAAGCTGGTCGACTTCGCGCAGTCGCTGCAGAACATCAAGCTCGCCGACATCACCTTCGTCACCACCCCCTGGCGCTTCGCCGGCGACCGGGTCGCACTGGTCCACCCCGACGTGGACACCCTCTGGACGCTGCTCCGCCAGGACCGCACCCTCGACGGCCGGGCGACCGGCCAGGGCGACCCGGCGTCGCCGTCCCCCACCGCCTCCCCCGCCGTACCCGGCGCCCCGGGCCAGGTCCCGGCCGCCACGGCCGCTCCGACCGGCGCGACCGGGCCGGTCGCCGCCCCCGCCCCGACCTCCGTCGCGGACGTCACTCCCGCCCCGAGCACCCTCGCGCCGAGCGCCCTCGCCCCGACCCCCGGCAGCCCGACCGCGCTCGCCGCGACCGCCGGCCCGATCGTGGTCGTGAACGGGACGAAGACCGCCGGGCTGGCCGGCCGCGCCGCCGAGACCCTCCGCTCCAGGGGCTACCTGGACGTCACCCTCGACGCGAGCGGCGGTGGCCGCCTCACCACGGACATCACCTACCCGCCGGCCCGGCAGGCCGTCGCCCAGCAGCTCGCCGCGCTCTTCCCCGGCGCGCGGCTGGTCGCCGAGCCCGGGGCCGAGAGCACGGTGATCACCCTCGGCCGCGACTACGAGCCGGTCGCGGCCGCCGCCGCGACCGCCGGAGCGGGTGCCATGCCCGGCGCGATCCCGTCGAGCATCCCGTCCGGCATCGCCGAGAACGCGCGGACGGCCGACACCGACCCCTGCACCGACCTCACCTTCGGCTGACCCGACGCGGCCGGCCGGCACCCCCGTGACGGGCCGGCCGCGGTCGGCGGCTCAGCCCTCCCCGGCCACCCGCAGGACGATCTTGCCCTGGATGTGTCCGCGCTCCGCCCGCTCGTGCGCGTCGGCCGCGCGGTCGAGCGGGAAGACGCTGTCCACGCCCACCGTGAGCAGGCCCTGCTCGACCAGCCGGGCCAGTTCGCCCAGCTGCGCCCCGTCCGAGTGCACCTGGCCGGAGGGGAAGGTGATGCCCAGCTCCTGCGCGCGCTCGCGGTGGTACTCCCCGAGGAAGACCGGACTGAGGGTGCCGCCGCGTCGCACGACCCGCAGGAGGCGGTGGCCGTCGGGGCCGCCGACGGTGTCGACGAGGTGGTCGACCCCGTCCACGACGTCCTCGACGGCGGTGGTCGTGTAGTCGACGAAGCGGTCCGCGCCGAGGCCGCGCAGGAACTCCTCGTGCCGCCCACTGGCGACCGCGACCACCTCGGCGTCGATCGCCTTGGCGAGCTGGACGGTGAAGTGCCCGACCCCGCCGGCCGCGCCGTTGACCAGCACCGTCCGGCCCGCCCCCGAGCCCGGGCCCCGCTCCAGGCCGATGTGGTCGAAGAGGTACTGGTAGGCGGTCAGTCCGGCCATCGGGATCCCGGCGGCGCCCACGTGGTCCAGCCCGGTGGGCTTGCGCGCCAGGTGCGTCCCCGGCGACGTCGCGTACTGGGCGTACCCGCGGCCGGCGTCGCCGGCGGAGGGGAACCGCACCAGCCCGAACACCTCGTCGCCGACGGACCAGCCGGTGTCCCCCGGCCCGAGGGCCACCACCACGCCGGAGATGTCCGTGCCCGGTGTGAACGGCAGCGTCAGCCGGGCCCGCAGTTCGGCGGGGATGTTGGTGAAGCCGATCCGGGCGTACCAGTCCGGCGGGTTGAGCCCGGCCGCGTGCACCTCCACCAGCACCTCGCCGGGCGCCGGCTCGGGCACCGGCACCTGCTCGTAGCGCAGCACGTCCGGGCCGCCGAAGGCGTGTACCCGGACGGCACCCATCGTCTTGTCGGTCATGACTCTCCCCTGTGTCCAAGACCGCCCCGTAGAATGCGGAGCAATGCTCCGGATATAACCGGAGCAGTGCTCCACTTGTCAACGGCCGCCTTCTGCCGGGCTGCTGACCACAGACCCGCCGCGAACCACCCGGACGCCCCGGCGACCGGCCCCCGACCGGAGAGACCGCATGACCGCAGAGAGCCCCACCACCACCCGCGGCCGACGCGCCGACGCCGAGCGCAACCGCGAGCGCATCCTCGAAGCGGCCCGGGCCGTCGTCGGGGAGCAGGGCACCCAGGCCTCCCTGCGGGACGTCGCCCGCCGCGCGGACGTCGGGCTCGGCACCCTCTACCGGCACTTCCCGACCCGCGAGGCCCTGCTGGAGACCCTGCTCCGGGAACGCTTCGACGGGCTCGCCGCCCGCGCGGCCGAACTCGGCCGGAGCCTGGAGCCCGCCGCGGCCCTGACCGAGTGGCTGCACGGATTCATCCTCAGCACCGGTGGCTACCGGGGCCTGGCCGGCTCGCTGATGGCCACCCTGAACGACGAGGACTCACCCCTGCACGCGTCCTGCCTGGCCATGCGCGAGGCCGCCGGGCAGCTGCTCGGACGGGCTCAGGAGTCCGGGCGGATCCGACCGGACGTCGACGGGACCGACCTCTTCGCCCTGGTCAACGCCCTCGGCTGGATCGCCGACCAGGCGCCGTCCGCGGCCGACCGCGGCGCCCACCTGTTCACCGTGTTCATGGACGGGCTCAAGACCCGTCCGGCGTCCGGCGCACCGGATCCGGCAGGCCCGTGACGACCACCGTCACCCGGGTGCCGGGCGCCAGTCCACCGGCCCCCGCGAGGTCCCGGACGGCCAGCAGGGCCTTGGCGACGTAGCGCCGCTCCAGTGCGATCCCGTGCCGCGCCTCGAAGTCGGCCGCGAACGCCTCCAGCTCCGCCGGGACCTTCCCGTAGCCGCCGCCGTGGTGCCCGTGGTCGATCCGCCAGTTGGCGAACTCCCGCCCGTACGCCGCTCGGTGGAGGCGGGCGACCTCGGCCTCCAGGTAGCCCTCGCCGCCGCGCAGCACCGCCACCCCGAGGGCCCGGGCACCGGGCGGGAGCCCGGCGGCGATGCCCGCGAGGGTGCCGCCCGTCCCGACCGGGCAGCAGAGCACGTCCCGGGCGCCGAGGTCCGGGATCTCGGCGGGAATGCCCGCCGCGCCGGTCACGGCCGCGGCGTTGGAGCCGCCCTCGGGCAGGACCAGGCAGCGGCCCCAGCGGTCCGTCAGCTCGGCCGGCACCGCCCCGTCCGCCGACCGTCCCACCACCCGCCGGTACTCGGACCTGCTGAGGAAGGCCAGCTCCATCCCGGACTCCTCGGCCGCCCGCAGCGACCAGTTGCGCGGCGCCGCGGCCAGCTCCTCGCCCCGCACCAGCCCGACGCTGGACAGGCCCAGCGCCCGTGCGGCGGCGGCGGTGGCCCGCAGGTGGGTGGAGTACGCCCCGCCGAAGGTGAGCAGCCGGGTGTGCCCCTGCTCCCCGGCGAGCGCCAGGTTGGGTGCCAGCTTGCGCCACTTGTTGCCGGGGACGGCCGGGTGCAGCAGGTCGTCCCGCTTCAGCCGCAGTTCCACGCCGGCCCGCTCCAGCACCGGGTCGGTCAGCCGTTCCAGCGGGGTGGGCAGGGCGGCGGGTGCGAGCATCCGCCCAGCTTACGGACCGGCGACGGCGGCCGGGGCGAGGGCCCGGGTCAGCCCAGCCGTACGCCGGCCGCCGTCACCACCGTGCCGAAGCGGGGCAGGCCGAACCCGATCGCCGCCCGGTGCTCCTCGCCGGTGAACGTCGCCATGGCGTCCTCGACGAAGACCAGCTCGTAGCCGTGGTCGGCCGCCGCCCGCGCGGTCGACTCCACCCCCATGTTGGTGGCGATGCCGGCGAACACCAGGGTGTCCACCCCGCGTCCGCGCAGCCGCTCGTCCAGGTCGGTGCCGTGGAAGCCCCCGATGGTCCGCTTGACCACCACCAGGTCGGCCGCCGCGGCGACCCCGGCGGCCAGGCCGCTGCCCGGCGGCTGCTCGGCGACGCCCGGCCGCTCCACCCGGATCGCGGCCACCGTGGCCCCGGCCGCACGGAACCGGCCGGCGAGCTCCAACGAGGTCGCCAGCACCTGGTCACCGCTCCTCGGCCGCAGCGGGAGCGCGACGATCCGGTCCATCAGATCCACCAGCACCAGCGCGCTGCGCGCCGCCTCGACTTCCACCGTCGTCTCCACGAACCGCCCCCGGGTCTCTGTGCGAACGGGTGATCCACCCTCTCGGGCGGCACTCTCTCACACCCGGGCGAACACCGGTGCCGGCCCGCGGCAACGCACCTCGACCGGCGGACCCGCCGTCACTCGGCGAAGCCCGCGTGGACGTGGTCGTGGTGGGTGCGGTCCGAGAAGAACTGGTTGACCGTCGCACCGCCGCTCAACTGCCGCGGCCCGCCGACGTTGTACGAACCCGCGGCGGCGGCCGCCCGCATGAAGCCGTCCACCAGGGCCGGGTCGGTCGCCGGGTCGGCGACGGTGTGGCCGTCGATCTGCCAGATGTCGACGCCGCGCCCCTGCGGGTGGTCGCTCGGCCGGTTCGTCCCGAAGACGTCCAGCGGGTGGCCGGAGCGCAGCACGGTGACCTGGAAGCTGTGCGCCTGCGCCAGCGTGAGCAGCGCCCGCAGCACGCTGTCGTGCACGGTGCCGGCGGCCACGTCGGCCGCGGCGGCCGGCGGCAGCACGATCCGCGTGTCGGTCAGCACGCTGCGGGCCGCGGCGGACGGCGTCGGGGTGGCCGGTCCGGGCTCGGCCGGGCGCAGCCCGGTCACCGTCCAGAGCGGCTGCGCCCGGTCGAGCCGGACGTCGACGGTGGTGCCGCCCGCCGTGACGGCGCCGTCCGCCCCGAGGGCCCACTGGCGGCACACCACCATGACGCTGGCGCTGTCCGCCAGCAGTCCGCCGTACTGGGCGTAGACCACCTGCAGCGCCGCCCGGTCGGCCGCCGGCAGCAGGGGGCCGGCCTGGGCCGCCAGGCCCGGGTCCAGGCCGAGCGCGGCGGCGCGGGCACCGGCCGCGGCGGCCCCCTCGCCGCCGGACGGCCAGGTGCCGAGTGCCTCGACCAGCTGCACGGCCCGCAGCTTGACCTCCGGGCTGACCTCGCCGGGCCCGGGCACCCAGGGCGTCACCGCCGGCAGCGCGGCGGTCGGAGCGCTCGCGGGCGGGCTGCCCGCGACCGCCGCACCGGCGGCCCCCGGGCTCACCCCCGGCGTCGGAGCGCCGGCCGACCCGGCCGGGGTGCGGCCCGCCGGACCCGCCCCGCCGCCCGACCCGGCGCAGCCTGCCGCGCCCAGCAGCACCCCCGCACCCCCGAGCAGCACCACTCGCCGGGGCACGAACCGTCGGATCCCCCCGGCCGTGTCGGATTCCATATCCCAACTATGCGCGGCGGAGCGGCCACGGGCAGGACGGTCCCGGCACCGGAGCCCGCCCGGGAGCAGCGCGCGCCCGACCGGCGGCGTCCTCGGGCGGGGGTTCGGGCGGCGGTTCGGGCAGGGGTTCGGGCGGTACGGAGGCGCGCTCGGGGCAGGGGGCGGACCGTGCTCGACGTGCGGGTCCGTGCGGCCCCGTCAACGGGTGGCGCCGGATTGGTGCCGGACGGGTGAACCTCGGCATGTCATTCGCTTCGAGGAGCCTGCGCTGTCCTAGAGTTCCTCCAGGGCAGCCGACTGTTCACGCAGGTCACCGCAGCGATCTCGCCGGCGGGCCGACACATCTGACGGTGGGGCGGGTGGGACTCGAACCCACGACCAAGGGATTATGAGTCCCCTGCTCTAACCGGCTGAGCTACCGCCCCGGTTCGCCGTGCACGCGCCCGGTGAGCCGGTCGTGGCAGCAGCAGACGGCCCCGGAAGGCCGTCCCGGGCAGCATAGCCGGTCGATCACCCGTGATGCGCGCCGGGGGCGCACACGGGTGCGCGGGCCTCGGGCCCTCCCCGTACGGTCGAATCCCGGTGGCCGGGCGGGGGCGACGGTCCGAGCCTGGGAGCCGACGAGCCGGGCCGGTCCACGGTGCGGCGGGGCGAAGGGCGGCGGATGACGATACGTGAGCCGGCCGCGATAGCCGTCGCCCTCGTCCTCGCCTGCGCGGGCTGTGCCGCTCCGGGCCGGTCCGTCCCGGAGGCCTCCCGGAGCGGGTCGGGCCCGTCCGCCACGGCAGGCACGCCGGCGCCGGGCGGCGGCGCGCGGCCCTCGCTGCCGGCGGCGCCGCACGGCTGGACCAGGGACCGGATCCGCGCCGCCGTGGCCGAGCACCCCGGCACGACCCGCACGGCCGCCCCCACCGTGCTGAACAGCCTGGTCGGAGCGGTCTTCACGCACTCCGCGGGGGGCGACCACTTCTGCACCGCGAGCGTGGTCGACAGCGCCGGCCTGAACCTGATCGTCACCGCCGCGCACTGCGTCTACGATCCGCACCTCGGGCAGCGCGACGACCTGGTCTTCGTCCCCGGCTACCGCGGCGGCGACACCCCGAACGGCGTCTGGCCGCTGCTCTCGGTCACCGTCGACCAGGCCTGGAAGGACTCCGGCGACCCCGACGTCGACGTCGCGTTCGCGGTGGTCGCCCCGCAGGGCGGGCAGCAGGTCCAACAGGTCCTCGGCGCCAACCTGCTGGGCATCGACCGGGGGTTCCGGCTGCCGGTGAAGGTGACGGGCTACCCGAGCAGCGGCGAGCTGCCGATCACCTGCAGCAACACCACCACCGAGCAGAGCCCCACCCAACTGCGGGTCGACTGCCCGGACTACACAGGCGGCACCAGCGGGAGCCCCTGGGTGACCGACTTCGACCCGGGGACCATGACCGGCACCGTGGTCGGCGTGATCGGCGGCTACCAGGAGGGCGGCGACACCGCGGACACCTCGTACAGCAGCTACTTCGGCGAGCGCGTCCAGGACCTGTACGACCGGGCCACCGGATGAGCGGGGTCGACGGTGGCGCCGTCCGGGCCCGGACTGGTAGATCTTCCTCGTACGCGGCGCCCGCCGGCCCGCGGCCCCGGACGACCCGTCGTGCCGGGAGCAGCCCCCGTACGACCGCTGCGCGTCCGCCGGACGCGAGGAGGAGAGGCGCAGTCCCGATGGCACTCGGCCCGGTCCGGACCGCCTGCGCGCGGCTGCTGCCCCCGCTGGCGCTCCTCCTGCTCGCCGCCACCGCCTGCGCCGCGCCCGCCGGGCAGCCGCCGGTGGCCCGCACCGCCCCCCGGGACGCCGCCGGGGACCGGATCGGCACGCTCTCGCTGGGCACCGCGCAGGGCCCCCGGGCGTGCACGGCCAGCGTGGTGCGCAGCCCCGGGCACAACCTGCTGGTCACCGCCGCGCACTGCGTGGAGCCCGAGGACTACGGCCTGCAGGAGGGCCTGGTGTTCACCCCCGGCTACCGGGACGGGACGTCGCCGTACGGGACCTGGTCGGTGGACGTGGTGACGGTGGACCCGCGCTGGAGCGAGGACGCCGACCCGGAGTACGACGTGGCCTTCGTCACGGTGCGGCCGTCGGGCGGGCGGCAGATCGAGGACGTGGTCGGCGGGAACGGCCTCGGCGGCGAGGGCGGGTTCGGGCTGGCCGTCTCCGTGACCGGCTACCCCAACGGCGTGGAGGAGCCGATCACCTGCACCACCCGCACCGCCTCGCAGAGCCCGACCCAGGAGCGCTTCGACTGCGACGGCTACACCAACGGCACCAGCGGCAGCCCCTGGATCACCGCCGACGGCGCGGTGGTCGGCGTGATCGGCGGCTACCAGGAGGGCGGCGACACGCCGCGGATCTCGTACAGCGTCACGTTCGACGACCGGGTGACCGAGCTGTACCGGCGGGCGACGGGCGAGTGAGCGCCCGGCCGGCGATCGGCCGGCCGGTGGGCGCCCGGCGACGGGCAGCGGCCGGGGTGAGACGTCCCACGGCCCCGCCGGCCCGGCCAACACGAAGGCCCCCCGGTCGACCGGGGGGCCTTCGCTCTGGACACTCACCCGGACGAACCGGCTGAAGCTCCCGCAATTGGACTCGAACCAATAACCTGCCGATTAACAGTCGGCTGCTCTGCCAATTGAGCTATGCGGGATCGCGCGCACCGAGGTGCGCAACAGCAGGCGTGCCGGGCCCGTGGGCCCGGCTTCCTGTGGCTCCCCCAATTGGACTCGAACCAATAACCTGCCGATTAACAGTCGGCTGCTCTGCCAATTGAGCTATGGGGGATCGAGCTTCCGCTCCGGGCCTCCGGTCTCCCGGTCCCTCGGCGCTCGCTGCGGGACATACATTAGCGCACTCAGGGGGGTGGTCCGCCAATCGCTTTCCGCAGGCCCCCGCGCGACCCCCGCCCGGCGCGCCCGGCGCGCGAGCGGCACACGGCCCGGGGATGCTGGGAGCACGGACGGTTCGCCGCTGCGAACGACGGGTAGGGCAATGCGGCACAGTCCGCGACGAGGGATGGAGACCCGGTATGTGGAAGTGGAAGTTGAGTTTCGTCGTGGGGGCGGCGGCCGGGTACGTCCTCGGCGCCCGGGCGGGCCGCCAGCGGTACGAGCAGATCGCCAAGGTCAGCCGGCAGGTCGCGCAGAACCCCCGGGTGCAGAGCGCCGCCGACAAGGCGAAGCAGCAGGCGGGCGCGGCGGCCGGGAAGGCGGCCGGCGCGGTGGCGGACAAGGTCGGCGACAAGCTCCCGAACTCGCTGACCGACCGGGTGCCGTACTTCAACCGCCAGCCGGTGACCTCCGACGACAGCTGGGGGACGTTCCGCCCATGAGCGGCCCGCTCCCGCCCCCTCCCCCGGGCGCCGGGCCGGTGACCGGCGGCGGCCCGGCGGCGACCGTCGGCGCCGGACCGGTGTACGAGGGCCGGGCCGCCGCCGAACCGCCGTGCGACCGCGGGCCTACCGGCCGGTACCGACTGGGCAACACTTGCGCCTCCCGGCCGCGCCGGGCCGCCCGCTGAGGCATGATCTCGACATGGCCATCGTCGCGGGGATAGACAGTTCGACCAACCGCACCAAGATCGTCGCGTGCGACGCCGAGACCGGCTCCGTCCTGCGCTCCGGCAAGGCCCCGCACCCCGCCACCGAGGGCTCGGACGCCCGGGCCGGTGCGGACCCGCAGTCCTGGCTGCACTCGCTGGGCGAGGCCGCCGCCGGCGGCCTGCTGGAGGGCGTCCGGGCGATCGGCGTCTGCGCCCAGCAGCACGGCATGATCGGCCTGGACGCCGGCGGGGTGCTGGTCCGCCCCGCCATCCTCTGGAACGACCCGCGCGCGGCCGGCGCCGCCGCCGCCCTGGTGGACGCCCTCGGCGGCCCCGCCGCCTGGACCCAGGCCATCGGCGCCGTCCCGACCGCCAGTTACACCATCGCCAAGCTGCGCTGGCTGGCCGAGTTCGAACCGGCCTCGGCCCGCCGGATCGCCGAGGTGCTGCTGCCGCACGACTGGCTGGTCTGGCAGCTCCTCGGCCACCCGCAGCGCCGTACCACCGACCGGGGCGACGCCTCCGGCACCGGCTACTGGTCGCCCGTCAGCGGCGACTACCGGCAGGACCTGGTGAAGCTCGCGCTCGGCCACGAACTGCGGCTGCCCGACGTCCTCGGCCCGGCCGAGCCCGCCGGGCACACCCCCGAGGGCCTGCTGATCTCGGCCGGCACCGGTGACAACATGGCGGCCGCCCTGGGCCTGGGCCTGGGCCCGGGCGACGCGGTGGTCTCGATCGGCGGCAACGGCACCATCTTCGCGGTGCACGACCGCGCCGTGGTGGACGCCTCCGGCATCGTCTCCTCCTTCGCCGACGCCACCGGCCGCCACCTGCCGATGGTGGGCACCCTGAACGCCGCTCAGGTGCTGCGGGCCACCGCCGCGATGCTCGGCACCGACCTCGACGGCCTCAGCGAGCTGGCCCTGCAGTCCACCCCCGGCTCGTACGGGCTGGTGCTGCTGCCGTACCTGGACGGCGAGCGCACCCCCAGCCTGCCGCACGCCGCCGGCACCCTGACCGGACTGCGGGCCGAGTCGATGGCCCCCCACCACCTGGCCAGGGCCGCCGTCGAGGGCATGCTCTGCAACATCGCCGACGCCCTGGACCTGCTGCGCACCAAGGGCGTCGAGGTGCGCCGGGTGTTCCTGCTCGGCGCCGCCGGGCGGCTGCCGGCGGTGCGGAAGATCGCGCCGCAGCTGTTCGGCATCCCCGTCGTCGTGCCCGCCCCGGGCGACCACGCGGCGCGCGGGGCGGCCCGGCAGGCCGCCTGGGCCCTGGCCGGCGGCGCCGAACCGCCGCGCTGGGAGCTGCCGGAGGGCGCCGACACCACCGTGCCCGACGCACAGCACGACCTCCCGGTCGGCTCGGCCGTGCGCCAGCAGTTCGCGGCGGCCCGCGAGCAGATCCACCCGGAGACCGCCTCCTGAGCGTGCCTCCGGTACGGGCCGGGCCGGCGGCGGGGGCGCGTCGCCCCGGGCCCGGTGGCAGCGCCGGAGGTGCGTCGCCCAGGACCCGGTGGCAGCGTGGGACGGGACACGGCCACCGGAGCGAAGGGCGACACCGCACATGGCGCTGCACGAAGGAGCCGACGACGACCGCCGGCTGACGGTCAGCCCCTTCCTCGGGGCCGCCGACCCGCTCGGGTCGATGGAGCTCGCGCCGCCGGTCCACCGGCTGGCGCCCGGTCCCGTCCCCGCCGACATCGCCTACCAGCTGATCCACGACGAACTGATGCTGGACGGCAACGCCAAACTCAACCTGGCCACCTTCGTGACCACGTCGATGGAGGTCCAGGCGACCCGGCTGATGACCGAGTGCCTCGACAAGAACATGATCGACAAGGACGAGTACCCGCAGACCGCCGAGCTGGAGCGGCGCTGCGTGTCCATCCTGGCCGACCTCTGGAACGCGCCCGAGCCGACCTCCGCCGTCGGCTGCTCCACCACCGGCTCCAGCGAAGCCTGCATGCTGGCCGGGCTGGCCCTGAAGCGCCGGTGGATGCGGCGCAACGCCGAGCGGTACGCCGCCGGGGCCCGGCCCAACCTGGTGATGGGCGTCAACGTCCAGGTCTGCTGGGAGAAGTTCTGCACCTTCTGGGAGGTCGAGGCCCGCACCGCCCCGATGGAGGGCGAGCGCTTCCACCTGGACGCCGAACGGGCCGTGGCGCTCTGCGACGAGGACACCATCGGCGTGGTCGCCATCCTCGGGTCCACCTTCGACGGCAGCTACGAGCCGGTCGCGGAGATCTGCGCCGCCCTCGACGAGTTGCAGGGCCGCACCGGGCTGGACGTCCCGGTGCACGTGGACGGCGCCTCCGGCGGGATGGTCGCGCCCTTCCTCGACCCGGACCTGCCGTGGGACTTCCGGCTCCCCCGGGTCTCCTCCATCAACACCTCCGGCCACAAGTACGGGCTGGTGTACCCGGGCGTGGGCTGGGCGCTCTGGCGCGACAAGGCGGCCCTGCCCGAGGAGCTGGTGTTCCGGGTGAACTACCTGGGCGGCGAGATGCCCACCTTCGCGCTGAACTTCTCCCGGCCCGGAGCCGAGGTGATCGCCCAGTACTACACCTTCCTGCGGCTCGGCCACGACGGCTACCGGGCCGTCCAACAGGCCTCCCGGGACGTCGCGCTGTACCTGTCGGGCGCGATCGAGGCCCTCGGCGGCTTCCGGCTGATCACCCGCGGCGACGATCTGCCGGTCTTCGCGTTCACCACCGCCGCCGACGTCCCGTTCGACGTCTACGACGTCTCCCGGCGGCTGCGCGAACGCGGCTGGCAGGTGCCCGCCTACAGCTTCCCGGAGAACCGGACGGACCTCTCGGTGCTGCGGATCGTCTGCCGCAACGGCTTCTCCCGCGACCTGGCCGACCTGCTGCTCGCCGACCTCACCCGGCTGCTGCCGGAACTCAACAGCCAGCCGAGCCCGCTGAAGGACCTCGGGATGCCGGCCCGGACGGCCTTCCACCACTGAGACGGTGGGCCCCCGCCGTGCCCGCGGGCCGCGCGCGCTATGCTGCCCGACGGACTCTCAGGACTACGACCATCGCCGGGCCCTGAGGCGGGGGCCGTCCATGGCGCGTGGCACCGCCCCTGACTCAGCCGAACCCGGTCTCCTCCAGGCGAACGGCATGACGATGACCACCGAGGACTCCCTCACCACGCCCCCTCCCGGTGCCGCGGGCACCGGACCCGACGCCGCCGAGCGGCTGCGGCTGGAGCTGCTGGCCTTCAAGGACGCCTCGGGCCTCAGCTACGCCAAGATCGGGGCGCGTACGCACTACGCGAAGTCCTCGTGGGAGCGCTGGGTCAACGGCAAGCAGTTCCCGCCGCGCGGCGCCGTCGAGAGCCTGGCCACCGCCTTCCAGTACGAGGTGGCCCCGCTGCTCGACCTCTGGGAACTGGCCGACCGGGACCGCGCGGAGCGCGAACTCGCGGCGGCCGGCGCCGGCGGGACGGTCGTACCGGAGGGCGGCGACGGCCCGGACGCCCCGGAGCGGGCGGCGGACGGGGACGCGCCGGCGCCGGCCGGGCGGGCCTCCCGGTGGTCCACCCGCCGGGCGGTGCTCGGCGGGGTGCTCGCGGCGGCCCTCGCCCTGGCCGTGGTGCTCGGGGTCTCGCAGTGGGGCGGATCGCCGGGGAAGGCCTCCGCCGGCGGCGCCACCGCCACCGTGACCGCCGGCGCCCCGGCCGCCGCCACCGCGTCCCCGTCCGCATCCACGTCCGCGTCCGCCGGGGCGGCCCCGGCGACGCCGCGCCCGATCGGCTGCACCGCGGCCGGCTGCAACGGCAAGGACCCGAGCACGATGGGCTGCAGCCAGGACGGCCAGACCCTGGCCACCGGCCAGAACCAGGGCATCGTGATGGAGCTGCGCTACAGCAAGGCCTGCTCCGCCGTCTGGGGCCGGATCACCTACGCGGCGCCGAACGCCGTCGTCAGCGCGGAGAACTCGGACGGCATCACCTCGCCGTACGCCGTGAAGTGGGGCAACGACGCCTACTCGCCGATGGTGGAGCTGACCGCCGGCAAGGAGGCCTGGACCTGCTCCACCCAGCCCGACGGCGCGACCCGGGTCTGCACGAGCCACGTGGGTGCGCCCGCGGCCCCCTGAGGCCCGCCGAACCGCCCGGCCCCGACCCGACCTCCGACCCGCCCCGCGACTCCTGATCCGAGTCGCAGGGCGGGTCGCGGCGTCCCCGCTCCCGACCGTCCCTGCAGGTCAGAGCCCTGGGGATGTCCCGGGCCGGGTGGGGACGGTGGATCACTGGACCGGGCCGCCGGGGCGGCCGGAGCATGGTCTCACCGCAGGGAAGGCGAGAACGTCTTCCGCCGGGCCGTCCGGCCCGTGCCCCGTGCGGCCGACCTCCTGGGAGTCCCTCATGTCCCTCGGCTCGCTGCCCAGCCGCAGCTGCCTCCCGTCCGACGCCCTCCGCCCGGCCGGCGGCGCCGGCCCCGTGACGACCGCCGCCACGGGCCGCGGGCTCGCCGACGCGGCCCGGCCGCTCGCCAACAACAGCATCTGGGGCTGAGCCCCCGGCCCGGCGGTGCTTCCACCGGCGGTCTCGGTCCCGGCGGTCTCAGGCCCGGCCGCCTCGGTACCGTCAGTCCCGGTCCCGACTGCCTCGGTCCCGGCGGTCTCAGTCCAGATAGCCGCGGAGCTGCTCGGCGAAGGTGTGGTCGCGCAGTTTGCCGAGGGTCTTCGACTCGATCTGGCGGATCCGCTCACGGGTGACCCCGAAGAGGTGGCCGATCTCCTCCAGGGTGCGCGGGCGGCCGTCGTCCAGGCCGTAGCGCAGTTGCACGACCTGCCGTTCGCGGTCGCCCAGGGTGGCGAGCACCGCCTCCAGATGGCGGCGCAGCAGCAGGAACGAGGCCGACTCGACCGGTGACGCCGCGTCGGCGTCCTCGATCAGGTCGCCGAAGGCGACGTCGTCCTCCTCACCGATCGGCGTGTGCAGCGAGATCGGCTCCTGGGCCAGCCGCAGCACCTCGCGGATCCGCGCCTCCGGGAGGTCCAGGACGGCGCCGATGTCGGCCGGGGTCGGCTCGGCACCGCGCTCCTGGAGCAGTCCGCGCTGGATCCGCACCACCCGGTTGATCAGCTCCACCACGTGCACCGGGACGCGGATGGTGCGGGCCTGGTCGGCCAGGGCCCGGCTCATCGACTGCCGGATCCACCAGGTCGCGTAGGTGGAGAACTTGTACCCCCGGGTGTAGTCGAACTTCTCCACCGCCCGGATCAGGCCGACGTTGCCCTCCTGGACGAGGTCGAGCATGGTCAGGCCGCGGCCGACGTAGCGCTTGGCCACCGAGACCACCAGGCGCAGGTTCGCCTCGATCAGCCGGCGCTTGGCCATCCGGCCGATCACCACCAGGCGGTCGAGTTCGTCCGCGAGGCGGTCGTCCGGCGCCGGGATCCGGTGCAGGTGCTCCTCGGCGAACAGGCCGGCCTCGATCTGGCGGGCGAGCTCCACCTCCTCGGCGGCGGTCAGCAGGCGGACCCGGCCGATCTCGCGCAGGTACTGGCGGAAGAGGTCGGCGCCCGGCCCGGCCAGGGAGGCCGGCGAGGCCGCCGGGGGCGGCCCGTCGTCCTCGTCGTCCTCGGCTGCGTCGAGGACGTCGGGGCCGTCGGGGTCCGACGCGGCGGCCTCGCCGGGCGGCTCGGGCGCGCCGGGGTCGTCGGGGGTCCGGGTCGGCGTGGGACGGACGGTCGCGGCGGGCTCCACGGGCATCCCCTCGGGGCCGTGCGCGACTCTGGCGGACCCGCGCTGTACGGAGTTGGGACGCCCTCCAGTGTGGCGTACGCCACATGCTCCGGCCGAGAGTCGTGCGCGGACTTTCTGTCGCCGGTCGGGCGGCCCCGCTACAGCGCGGCGGCGCCCCGGCTGCGCAGCTGCTGGCCGTACTGCTGGAGTTGCCAGAGCTCGGTCTGCACCGCGTGCAGTTCCTCGGGGGCGGCCCGGTTGCCGAGCCGCTGGAGCTGGGCGCGGACCTCGGCCACCCGGCGCTCCACGGCCTGCAGGCGCAGCTTGACCAGGAACTCCCCCGCATAGATCTCGTCCGGCTTGCGCCGGGTGCGGACGGGCTCGACGGTCAGCTCGGTGACCAGGGAACGCACCTGGTCGTCGGGCGCGGTCTCGCGGACGGTCTTGGTGAAGTCGGCCAGCGTCGCGCCGTACGCGGCCCCGCCGGCCTGGCCGATCGCCCGGCGCACGGCGGTGTAGGGCGGGGTGGGGAACTCGTCCTCGCCGTAGTTGTCGAAGGCCGGGCTGACCAGCACCGGGTACTGCAGGGCCAGCTTGAGCAGCTCGCGTTCGACGAACTGTGCCGGGTCGCGCGGGTTGAGCCGGAAGACCGGGCGGGCCGGCTGGACCGGCTGCTGCGACTGGGCGTCGGGGCGTCGGGCCTGCTGCTGGTTGCCGCCGCGCTGGTTCTGCTGCTTGTTGTCGCGGTCCCAGCGGGCGAGTTGACCCACCCGGCGGACCACGAACTGCTCGTCCAGGATGCCCAGCATGCCGGCCAGCTGGACGGCGTACTCGTGCTGGATCGAGCGGTCCTTGATCTTGGCGACGATCGGCGCCGCCTCCAGCAGCGCGGCGGACCGGCCCTCGGCGGTCTCCACCCGGTGGCGGGCGACCGCCGAGCGCAGCGCGAACTCGAAGAGCGGGACGGGGTTGTCGATCAGCGTGCGGACCGCCTCGTCGCCCTGGGCGAGGCGCAGGTCGCACGGGTCCATGCCGCCGGGGCTGACCGCGATGGAGGTCCGGGCGGCGAACTTCTGGTCGTCCTCGAAGGCGCGCAGGGCGGCCTTCTGGCCGGCCGCGTCGCCGTCGAAGGTGAAGACCGTCTCGCCGCGGTACTGGGAGGTGTCCATCAGCAGCCGGCGGATGATCTTGATGTGGTCCTCGGCGAAGGCCGTTCCGCAGGTCGCCACCGCGGTGGTCACGCCCGCCAGGTGACAGGCCATCACGTCGGTGTAGCCCTCGACCACCACCGCCCGGCCCGACTTGGCGATCTCCTTCTTCGCCAGGTCGATGCCGTACAGCACGTTGGACTTCTTGTAGATCGGCGTCTCGGGGGTGTTCAGGTACTTCGGCCCGTTGTCGTCCTCGCGGAGCCGGCGGGCGCCGAAGCCGATCACCTCGCCGCCCATGTCCCGGATCGGCCAGACCAGCCGGCCCCGGAAGCGGTCGATCAGCCCGCCGCGCTGGCCCTGCGAGGCCAGCCCGCCCAGCAGGATCTCCTTGTCGCTGAACCCCTTGCCGCGCAGGAACCGCACCAGGTGCTCCCAGCCGGCCGGCGCGTAGCCGACGCCGAAGTGCTGGGCCGCCTCCTCGTCGAAGCCGCGCTCGGCGAGGAAGCGCCGGCCGATCTCGGCCTCCGGCGACTGCAGCTGCTCGCGGAAGAACGCGGCGGCCACCTTGTGCGCCTCGACCAGGCGGGTCCGCTCGCCCTGCTGGTGGCGCGGGTTGTAGCCGCCCTCCTCGTAGCGCAGGGTGATGTTGGCCTGGGCGGCCATCCGCTCGACGGCCTCGGCGAAGGTGAAGTGCTCGATCTTCATCAGGAAGGCGATGGTGTCGCCGTTCTCCTGGCAGCCGAAGCAGTGGAAGACGCCCTTGGAGGGGTTGACGTAGAACGAGGCCGACTTCTCGTCGTGGAACGGGCAGACGCCCTTGTACTCGCCCCCGCCGCCGTTCGTCAGCTGGACGTACTCGCCGACCACCACGTCGATGGGCAGCGCGCTGCGCACCGCCTGTACATCTTCATCCCTGATCCGCCCGGCCACTGTGGAAGTCTACGTCCCCGCCGGCCCGTCCCCGGGTCCGCTCGGGCGGCGGCGGGGGCGCGCGGCGCCGACCGGCCCGCGGAGCGGGCGGCCGGGGGTGCCGTGGGCGGGCCGACGGGGGCGGCCCCGGGCCCGCCCGCCTCAGGTGCGGGCGGCGGGCCCGACCAGGCGCGAGTGCAGGGCGAGCGCCGAGGCGTCGGTCAGGGTGGCGATCTGGTCGATCACCGCGCGCAGGGCCGCGCAGTCGTCCTCCGCCTCCTCGTAGAGGGCGGCGAAGACCACGTCCAGGCCCTCCGGCGCACGCCGGACCAGCACCTCGGCCAGCTCGGCGATCACGATCCGCTGGCGGGTGCGCAGCTGCGCCTGCTCGTCGCGCTGCATCACGTACCGGACGGCGACCGCCTTGAGCACCGCGCACTCCAGTCGCACCTCGTGCGGGACCACCAGCTCGGCCGCGTACCTGGTCAGCGGGCCCGGGCCGTAGCGGGCCCGGGTGGCCTGCTCGGCGGCCAGGCAGAAGCGGCCGATCAGCTGGCTGGTGAGGTCCTTCAGGCCGGCCCGCGCGCGGGCCGAGCCGTCGTAGCCGACCGGCCACCACGGCTGGGCGTGCAGGCGGTCCAGCGCCTCGGAGAACTCCTCCGGCTCGGCGTCGGGGGCGTAGCGCTCGGCGACCTTGAACAGCTCGGCGCGCTCGGCCCGGGAGCGCAGGGCCGCGGGGTCGATGTGGCCGGCCTGGAGCCCGTCCTCGACGTCGTGGGTGGAGTAGGCGACGTCGTCCGACCAGTCCATGACGGTGGCCTCGAAGCACTTGCGGCCGGCCGGGGAGCCGGCCCGCAGCCAGCGGAACACCGGCAGGTCGTCGGCGTAGACGCCGTACTTGGTGGAGCCCGGGTCGGTGGGGTGGCCGCCGCGCGCCCACGGGTACTTGGTGGCGGCGTCCAGCGCGGCGCGGCTGAGGTTGAGGCCGACGCTGCGGCCCGGCCAGGGCGCCAGCCGGGCCGGCTCCTCGTCGAACGGGGCGAACCGCTTGGGCTCCAGGCGGGTCAGGATCCGCAGCGACTGCGCGTTGCCCTCGAAGCCGCCGCAGGCCTCGGCGGCCTGGTCGAGCGCCTCCTCGCCGGTGTGGCCGAACGGCGGGTGGCCGATGTCGTGCGCCAGGCAGCCCGCCTCCACCAGGTCGGGGTCGCAGCCGAGCGCCGCTCCCAGCTCCCGGCCGACCTGCGCGCACTCCAGCGAGTGGGTCAGTCTGGTCCGGGGGAAGTCGCTGCGCATCGGGGCGACCACCTGGGTCGTCCCGGCGAGGCGGCGCAGCGCGGCGGAGTGCAGGACGCGGGCGCGGTCGCGCTGGAACGCCGTACGGCCGGGGCGCTTGTCCGGCTCGGGCACCCAGCGGGCCTCGGCGGCGGCGTCGTACGGGCCCGGGTGGTTCGACGCGGTCTGGTCCGGAGTGGTGGTGCGGTGCGCGGTGTCGTCCATATGCCAGTCACGGTACGCCGCCCGTCCGACACCCGGGGTGTGCCGCGCGTGACCGGGTGCCCAACGGGGCGCGAAATCCCTTGTGCGGGCGCGGTTGCGGGGCGCGGGTCGGGCCCCGGCCGCGGTTGCCGGACCCCGGTCGGTACCGGCGCGCGGCGCCCGGTGGCGGGGTCAGGCCGCCAGCAGGGCCCGCCAGCGCGGCAGCTCGGCGACGGCGCAGGCCGCCGCGAGCACGGTCACCGACGCGGCCACCGGCGCCGGCCAGGCCGCCCAGGACGAGACCACGGCCGCGACGAGCTGGAGCAGGACCAGCGCGATCGTCCCCGCTCCCGGGACGGCCACCAGCACCTGCTCCTTGTCACCCGGGGTCGCGAGGACGGTCGGCAGTCCGATCAGGACCAGCACCGACAGGACGGCGAGCGGCACCGAGTGCGGAGCCAGCGCCCAGGGGGTGGCCACCCAGGCGATCAGCTCGACGGTGAAGCGGAGCACGTCCGGTGTGCGGACGGGCTTCTTCCCTGCTGCTGTCACGGAGTTCACGGCGCCACGATCCCACGCGGCGCCCCGGCCGCGCGAGGGGCGCGGCCCGGTCGCGACGGCCCGGTCGCGGCCGTCCGGTCGGGGTGCCGGGGCGCCCGCCCTCAGGCCGCCGCTCGCAGCCGGGAGTGCTCGTAACGGGCCAGCACCAGACGGGCCATCAGCTCGTGCGCGCCCAGCGGGGCGCTGGTCAGCCAGTCCCCCGCCGCGGCGGCCAGCCGGGCGAAGTCGCCGGGGGCGGTGAAGTAGCCGGCCACCGCGATCCGGCGGTAGCCGCGGGCCGAGAGCCCGGCCACGGCCTCGGCGACGCTCGGCGAGCCGGCCGCGACGTACCCGGCCACCACCGGCACGTGCAGCCGCTTCGCGAGCAGCCGGGCCTGGGCCTCGGTGTCGGCCGCCGCGTCGGGGTCACGGGAGCCGGAGGCGGCCAGCACCACCGCGTCCCGCCCGTGCCGCTGCCGCTCGCGGACGGTGGCGGGCTCCGCCCAGCCTGCCTCCAGCAGGCGCTCGTGCAGGACGTCGGTGAGCAGCCCGTCCGGCCCGAGCGGGGCGGTGACGGTGCCGCTGACCTGCGGCGCGGCTGCCAGCACGGCCGGCAGGTCCACCTTGACGTGGTAGCCGCGCCCCAGCAGCAGCGGCACCAGGACCACCGGGCCGGCCAGCTCGGCCAGCACCTCCGGCAGCAGCGGCGCGTTGAGCCCCAGGTGGGCGAGGCGGATGTCGAGCTCGGGGCGGGCGGCGCGCAGCAGGGCGAGCAGCCGGCGGATCTCGGTGAGGGCGGCCGGGTCGCGCGAGCCGTGCGCGACCAGCACCAGCGCCGGGCGGCGGGCCGAGTGCACCACGAGTGCCGGCCGGGCGGCCGACCGGCCGGACCAGGACACGGCCGACCGCGCGGTGAACTGCTGCGAGATCTCGGTGAGGAGGTCGGAGGAGCTGGAGGTCCAGGCGGGCGGCGTCATGCCTCCAGCGTGGCCGTTCGCTGTTTCCCCGCCGTTGCCCGTCGGTCACGACTGGTTTCCCCGCCCTCACAGTCGGGGCCCGGCGGGGTGAGGCGGGTGTGCGTCCCTCGTAACGCGCGGGTCGTGGCGGCGAAACAGCGCCGTAGCAGGGTGACGGCATGAGCAACGCCGTCGCCACCACCGACACGCACTGCCCGTACTGCGCCCTGCAGTGCGGCATGGGTCTGCGCCGCACCGAGGGGCCCGTCCCGGTCGCGGTGGTCGAGCGGCCCGGGTTCCCGGTGAACCGGGGTGCGCTCTGCGGCAAGGGCTCCAGCGCCGCCGCCGTGCTGGCCCCGGGCGCCCGCCTCACCTCGCCGCTGGTCCGCCGCGGCGGCGTGCTGCGGCCGGCCGGCTGGGACGAGGCGCTGGACCTGATCGCCGACCGGCTGTCCGCGACCGCCGCCGCGCACGGGCGCGACGCCGTCGGGGTCTTCGGCGGCGGCGGGCTGACCAACGAGAAGGCGTACCTGCTCGGCAAGTTCGCCCGGGTGGTGCTCCGCACCTCGGCCATCGACTACAACGGCCGGTTCTGCATGTCCTCCGCGGCGGCCGCCGGGACACGGGCCTTCGGGCTGGACCGCGGTCTGCCGTTCCCGGTCGCCGACATCCCGCAGGCCGGCTGCGTGATCCTGGTCGGCGGCAACCCGGCCGAGACCATGCCGCCCTTCGTCCGCTACCTGCGCGAACTGCGCGAGAGGGGCGGCACGCTGGTGGTCGTCGACCCGCGCCGCACCCGGACCGCCGAACTCGCCGACCTGCACCTGGCCCCGCGCCCCGGCACCGACCTGGCGCTCGCGCTCGGGATGCTGCACCTGGTGGTCGCCGACGAACGCACCGACGAGGCCTTCATCGCGGAGCGCACCACCGGCTGGACCGAGACCCGGGCCGCCGCGATGGCGCACTGGCCCGAGCACGTGGAGGCGGTCACCGGGGTGCCGCTGCCGCACCTGCGGGAGGCCGTCCGGCTGTTCTGCGGGGCGGACTCCGCGATGGTGCTCACCGCACGCGGCCCCGAGCAGCAGGCCAAGGGCACGGACACCGTCAGCGCCTGGATCAACCTGTGCCTGGCCACCGGCAACGCCGGCCGCCCGAACGCCGGCTACGGCTGCCTCACCGGACAGGGCAACGGCCAGGGCGGGCGCGAGCACGGCCAGAAGGCCGACCAGCTGCCGGGCTACCGCAAGCTGGACGACCCGGCCGCCCGCGCCCACGTCGCCGCCGTCTGGGGCGTGGACCCCGACTCGCTGCCGGGCCCCGGGCGCAGCGCGTACGAGCTGCTGGACTCGCTCGGCGGGGACGTGAAGGCGCTGCTGCTGGCGGGTTCCAACCCGGTGGTCTCCGCCCCGCACGCCCGGCACGTCACGGAGCGGCTGCGCTCACTGGACTTCCTGGCCGTCAGCGACGTGGTGCTCTCCGAGACGGCCGAACTCGCCGACGTCGTGCTGCCCGTCACCCAGTGGGCGGAGGAGACCGGGACGATGACCAACCTGGAGGGCCGGGTCATCCTGCGGCGCCGGGCCGTCGATCCGCCGGCGGGCGTCCGCAGCGACCTGGAGGTGCTGCACGCGCTGGCGGCCAGGCTCGGCCACGGCGAGGGGTTCCCCACCGACGCCGAGAAGGCCTTCGACGAGCTGCGCCGGGCCTCGGCGGGCGGTCCGGCGGACTACGCGGGCATCAGCTACGAGCGGATCGCGGCCGAGGACGGCGTCTTCTGGCCCTGCCCGTCCGGCGATCACCCGGGGACGCCCCGGCTCTTCCTGGAGCGCTTCGCCCACCCGGACGGGCGGGCCCGTTTCTTCCCCGTCCAGCACCGGCCGGCGGCCGAGGAGCCGGACGCGGCGTTCCCGGTGCGGCTCACCACCGGCCGGGTGCTGGCCCAGTACCAGTCCGGCGCGCAGACCCGCCGGGTCGACGCCCTGAACGCCGCCGCCCCGGGCCCGTACGTCGAGCTGCACCCGCTGCTCGCCGACCGGCTGGGCGTGCGGGACGGGGACCAGGTCGCGGTGGTCAGCCGGCGCGGACGGACCGTCACCCCCGCCCGGCTGACCACCGCGATCAGGCCCGACACCGTCTTCATGCCGTTCCACTGGGCGGGCGAGGGCAGCGCCAACGTCCACACCAACCCGGCGCTGGACCCGGTCTCCCGGATGCCGGAGTTCAAGGCCTGCGCGGTGCGGCTGGAGCCGGTCGGCGTCGCCTGAGCCGTCGGGGGACCGGCTCAGATCGCCCGCCGCACCTCGGCGGCGAGGCGGCGCAGCTCGAAGCGGAGCTCCGGGAGCTGCGCCCGCAGGCCGTCGACGAAGGCGGTGAGCGGCGCGCGGCCGTCGGGCAGGTCGGGGTTGTGCCGGATCAGCCCCTCGGCGAGGTAGCGGTCGGCGAGGTCGGTGCGGCCCTGGTTCCAGAGGGTCTCCAGGTAGTCCTGGACCAGCGCCCGCGCGGCGGCGGCACCACTGCCGTCGGCGCTGGGAACTGCGGGAGCGGGAACAGCGGGAGCGGGAACTGCGGGAGCGGGAACAGCGGGAGCGGGAACTGCGGGAGCGGGAACAGCGGCGGTGACGGTCATCGGGTGACTCCTTCTCGGGCGGCGCCGGCCCCGGACGGGGCCGGCGCGGTGCGGTCGGTACGGCGGACGGAGGCCCGGTGGGCCAGGCCCGCGAGGGCGAGCGGCAGGAGGCGCCATGACCGGACGACCGCGTGACCCCGCCGTCGACGAAGCCATCCGCCGCGCCGCCGTGGACCTCACCGAGCAGCACGGCTACCGAGGCCTCTCGATGAAGGGCATCGCCGCCCTCGGCGGCGTCTCCAAGCAGACCGTCTACCGCCGCTACCGCAGCAAGGGCGAGGTCGTCCTGGACGCCCTCGCCGGCTACGCGTCCACCCGCCTGCCCAGCCCCGACACGGGCTCGCTCCGCGGGGACCTGGACGCCCTGCTCACCGCGACCTTCGCCGCCCAGCAGGGCGTCAACGGCACCCTCAACCGCGCCCTGGCCACCGAGGCCCTCCAGGACCAGGAGTTCGCCGCCCTGCTGTGGGAGCGGCTGATCGCCCCCCGGCGGGCCGCCGTCCGCGAGCTGCCGGCCCGGGGCCGGGCCCGCGGCGAGGTCGGGCACCCGGACGAGGACTTCCTGCTCGACCTGGTCTACGGCCCGATGTGGCACCGGCTGCTGTTCGACACCGCGGCCCTCACCCCGGCGTACGCCGCCGAACTCGCCCGCGTCGTCGCCCTGGCGGCCACCGGCGGAGGCCGCTGAGCAGCAGGTCCGCGCCGCCCGGACGGCGCGGACCGGCGGGCGCGCGAGGGCTCACACCCGCGCCCGGCCCCTGCTGAGGTCAACGTTCCGCCTCCGAAACAGACCGGCCCCGGACGGGAAACACCTGCCCCACATGCTCGGAGGCATGACAGCGACCGACACTCCCCCAGCGGACCGCATCGTGGTCGTCGGCGCCGGGATGGCCGGCCACCGACTCGCCCAGCAGCTCGCCCGGCACGGCACCGACCGCGAGATCGTGCTGCTCGCCGAGGAGGAGCACCCGCCGTACAACCGGGTGCTGCTCGCCGAGGTGCTCGCGGGGCGGTACGCCCCCGAGGTGGCCGCCCTCGCCGGGTCGGAGCCGCAGGTGGAGCGCCGGCACACCCGGGTGGTGCGGATCGACCGGGAGCAGCGTCAGGTGCTCTGCGACGACGGCTCCGCGATCGCCTACGGCGACCTCGTGCTCGCCACCGGCAGCAACCCCGTCCTGCCGCCGCTGCGCGGCCTGTTCGACGACTCCCGGACCGGCCGGGAGCGGCACGCGCTGCCGAACGGCGTCTTCGCCTTCCGGACCATGGCCGACTGCGCCGACATCGACGCCTACCTGCCCGGCGTGGCCCAGGCCGTGGTGGTCGGCGGCGGCCTGCTCGGAGTGAGCGCAGCCCGGGCCCTGGCGGCCCGCGGCGTCCAGGTGGTGCTGGCCCACCAGGGCGAGCACCTGATGGAACGCCACCTCGACCCGGAGGCGGGCGCGCTGCTGCGCACCCACCTCACCGACCTCGGCATCGAGGTGCACACCGAGTGCCGGGTCCGCTCGGTGCTGACCGAGGACCGCACCGTCACCGGCGTCGAACTCGCCGACGGCTTCCGGCTGGCGGCCGGCCTGCTGGTGGTCGCCGTCGGGGTGCGCCCGCGGACCGGGCTCGCCGAGGCGGCGGGGCTGGAGACCCGCCGGGGCGTCGTCGTCGACGACCTGCTGCGGACCAGCGACCCGCACATCCACGCGGTCGGCGACTGCGCCGAACACCGCGGCGTGCTCTACGGGCTGGCCGGCCCCGCCCAGGAGCAGGCCGACCTGCTGGCCCGTCGGCTCGCCGACCCCGCCGGCGCCCCGGCGGACCTCGCGTACACCGGCAGCCGACTGCTCACCCGCCTCACCCTGACCGGCCCCGACCGGGCGCCGCTCGACCTCGCCGCCTTCGGCGAGACCGAGCCCGCCGGCTCCGAGGACCGGGTGATCCGGCTCGCCGACGCCGCCCGGGGCACCTACCGCAAGGTGATCGTCCGCCGCGACGAACACGGCGGCGACCGCCTGGTCGGCGGCGTCCTGCTCGGCGACCTCGGCACCGTCGGCACCCTGGCCCACACCTGGGAGGGCGACGAGGCCCTGTCAGCCCACCCGCTCCACCTGCTCACCGCCACCACGCAGAGCAGCACGACCCCCGGAGGGACCCGATGACCACCACCACCAGGCCGACCGTACTGCTGGTCGGATACGGCATGGTCGGCCACCGCTTCCTGGAAGCCCTGGCCGACGCCGGAGCCGCCGACCGCTACCGGGTCGTCGTCCTCGCCGAGGAGCCCCGGCACGCCTACGACCGGGTCGCGCTGACCTCGTACTTCTCCGGCAAGACCCCCGAGGACCTGCTGCTCGCCGAGGACGGCTTCGCCGACCGGCACGGCTACGAGATCCACCTCTCCGACCCGGCGACCGCGATCGACCGCGACGCCCGGACGGTCACCACCGCGAGCGGCCGCAGCATCACCTACGACACCCTGGTGCTGGCCACCGGCTCGTACCCGTTCGTCCCGCCGGTGGACGGCAAGGACGCCGAGGGCTGCTTCGTCTACCGGACCATCGAGGACCTGCACGCCATCGAGGCGTACGCGGCCGGCTCCCGGGTCGGCGCCGTCGTCGGCGGCGGCCTGCTCGGCCTGGAGGCGGCGGGCGCGCTCAAGGGTCTCGGCCTGCAGACCCACGTGGTCGAGTTCGCCCCCCGGCTGATGCCCGTCCAGGTGGACGAGGGCGGCGGTGACGCACTGCGCCGCACCATCGAGGAGATGGGCGTCGTCGTCCACACCGGCATCGGCACCACCGCGGTCACGGTCTCCGCCGAGGGCGCCGCGAACGGCATGACCTTCACCGACGGCAGCAGCCTCGACACCGACCTGGTGGTGTTCTCCGCCGGTGTCCGCCCGCGCGACCAGCTGGCCCGGGACTGCGGCCTGACGGTCGGCGAGCGCGGCGGCATCGCCGTCGACGAGCACTGCCGCACCTCCGACGAGCACGTCTTCGCCATCGGCGAGTGCGCGCTCGCCGTGGACGGCCGGGTGTACGGGCTGGTCGCCCCCGGCTACGAGATGGCCACCTCGGTCGCCCAGCAGCTCGCCGGCGAGGTCAACAAGCCGTTCACCGGCGCCGACCTCTCCACCAAGCTCAAGCTGCTCGGCGTCGACGTGGCCAGCTTCGGCGACGCCTTCGCCACCACGCCCGGCGCGCTGGACGTCGTCTACTCCGACTCCCGCTCCGGCATCTACAAGAAGCTCGTGGTCACGCCCGAGGGCGCGCTGCTCGGCGGCATCCTGGTCGGCGACGCCGAGGCCTACTCCTCGCTGCGCCCGCTGACCGGCACCGGCGTCCCGCTGCCCGTCCCCGCCGAGTCGCTGGTGCTGCCCGCCGGCCTGGGCGCCCCGGTCTCGCTGGGCAGCTCCGCCCTGCCGGACGACGCCGTGGTCTGCAACTGCCACAACGTCACCAAGGGCCAGATCCGCTCCGCGGTCACCGAGCACAGCTGCACCACGGTGCCCGAGGTCAAGACCTGCACCAAGGCCGGCACGGGCTGCGGCTCCTGCATCAAGCTGCTCTCCACCATCGTCACCGACGAGCTGGAGGCCTCCGGCGTCGAGGTCGACCGGGGCCTGTGCCCCTGCTTCGGGCAGACCCGCGCGGAGCTGTACGAGATCGTCCGGGTGAAGCGGATCGCGACCCACCGGCAGCTGCTGGCCGAGCACGGCCGCCTGGGCGGCGAGGGCTGCGAGGTCTGCAAGCCGACCGTCGGCTCGATCATCGCCTCGCTGGCGCCCGAGCTGGAGGCCTCCGGGCACGTGCTGGACGGCGAGCAGGCGGCGCTGCAGGACACCAACGACCACTTCCTGGCGAACCTCCAGAAGAACGGCTCGTACTCGGTCGTGCCGCGGATCCCCGGCGGCGAGATCACCCCGGAGGGACTGATCGTGATCGGTGAGGTGGCCCGCGACTTCGGCCTCTACACCAAGATCACCGGTGGCCAGCGGATCGACCTCTTCGGCGCCACGGTGGACCAGCTGCCGCTGATCTGGACCAGGCTGGTGGAGGCCGGCTTCGAGTCCGGCCACGCGTACGGGAAGTCCCTGCGGACGGTGAAGTCCTGCGTCGGCTCCACCTGGTGCCGCTACGGCGTGCAGGACTCGGTGGCCATGGCGATCCACCTGGAGCTGCGCTACCGCGGTCTGCGCAGCCCGCACAAGCTGAAGTCGGCGGTCTCCGGCTGCGCCCGCGAGTGCGCGGAGGCCCGGGGCAAGGACTTCGGCGTCATCGCCACCTCGAACGGCTGGAACCTCTACGTCGGCGGCAACGGCGGCGCCACCCCCCGGCACGCCGACCTGCTCGCCCAGGACCTCGACGACGAGCAGCTGATCAAGCTGATCGACCGGTTCCTGATGTTCTACATCCGCACCGCCGACCGGCTGGAGCGCACCTCCGCCTGGCTGGAGCGGATCGAGGGCGGCCTCGACCACGTCCGCGACGTGGTCGTCCACGACAGCCTCGGGATCGCCGACGAACTGGAGGCCCTGATGGCCCACCACGTCTGCGACTACCAGGACGAGTGGGCCGCCACGCTGGCCGACCCGGACCGGATGCGCCGCTTCGTCTCCTTCGTGAACGCCCCCGGCGTCGAGGACCCGAGCATCCGCTTCACCCCCGAGCGCGGCCAGGTCAAGCCCGACCTCACCCTGCTCGCCACCGAGGCCGATCTGCTGGCCGCCCTCGACCCCGACAACTCGCTCCTGCTGGAGGCCCGATGACCACCGTCGCCGCTGAGACCGCCACCACCGTCGCCGCCGACACCGCGACCGGCGGCACCGTCCGGGTCGAGGTGCTCGCCGATCGGGCCTGGGCCCCGGTCTGCGACCTGGAGCAGCTGGTCCCGGGGCGCGGCGTGGCCGCCCTGCTCCCGGACGGCCGGCAGGCCGCGGTGTTCCGCGACCACCTCGGCCGGATCCACGCGATCGCCAACCGCGACCCGTTCACCGGTGCCTACGTCCTCTCCCGCGGGCTGCTCGGTTCCACCCCGGACGGCCGGGTGTACGTCGCCTCGCCGCTGTTGAAGCAGCGCTTCGACCTGGTGACCGGCGAGTGCCTGGACGACCCCTCCGTGCGGATCGGGGTCCACGGCACCCGGCTCAGCGCGGCCTGATCCCGGGCCTGATCCCCCGGCCCGATCCCCGGGCGGGTGCCCCCGCTGCATCGGCACCCGCCCGGACCCACGGCGGCCGTCCGTGGTCATCGCCCTGACCGCGCGGACGGCCGCCGGCCCGTTCTCCCGACCCGTTCTCCCCGCCGGTACCGGAGCGGTACCGCGGCCGGCACTACCCCCGGACGGCCTTCAGCACCGCGGCCGCCATCCCCTGCTGGCCCCGGGCGTTCGGGTGCACGGGGGCGAGGCCCGGCCCCGGGAAGGGCGGCTCGACCCAGCGGGCCGCGTCGGCGCACAGGTCGTGACCGGCGGACGGCCCGGCGGTGTCCACGAACCGGGCCCCGGCCGCCTCCGCCCGCCGGGCGAGCATGGTGTTGAGCTCCTGCTCCTTCTCGGCCAGGAATCCCAGGTCGGCCGGGGCCACCGACGCCCCCAGCACCGGGGCGCAGGCCGCCGGGTCGGCCGGCAGCAGCGCCGGGTAGCCGACCACGAAGACCCGGGCCTGCGGAGCCCGCCGCCCGATCTCGCGCAGCACCTCGGCGAGCTTCTCCCCCGCCGCGGCCACCCGGCTCCGGACCTGGTCGCCGCCCTGCGCCGAGGCGTAGTGGTCCCGGCAGGGCGCCCGGGAGGCCGCCGTACCGCCCAGGCCCTGGGCCAGCGACTGCGCCAGGCTCTGCCGGGCGCACTCGCCGACCACGTCCATGAATCCGGCGTCGTTGCCGCCGATCCCGACCGTCACCAGCCGGGTGGCCGCCGACAGGGCGTCCAGCTGGGCCGGGTTGGAGCCGTCCGAGGTGTGCTGCGGGCCCGTCAGGTCGGCCGTCCGGGCGCCGCTGCAGCTGACGTCCCGGAAGTCGGCGCCGGTGAGGCCGAGCGTCCGGGCCACCAGTGACGGGTAGTTGACCGCCGACCGGGCGCAGCCGGCCGGCTCGCCCACCTGCGGTTCGATCTTCAGGCCGGAGGTGTAGGAGTCGCCCAGTGCGACGTACGGGCCGGCCGGCGCGGTCGGCGTCGTGGCGGCGCTCGGGGCGGCCGACCCCGCACCGGACGTCGCCGTGCCCGTCCCGGCCGCCGTACCCGTGCCGGCCGTGCCCGTCCCGGCCGTGCAGCCCGTGGCGAGCAGCAGTCCGGCCAGGAGGGCGCCGGTCAGCGGGCGCCGGGTCGCCGACGGGCCGCCGGGCCGCCGCCTGTCGGCGGCTGGTCGGCTGCCGACAGCGGGTCGCGGGTCGACGGCAGGTCGGGTGTTCACCACAGGGCCCCCTGGGGAGTCGGATCGGCACGCCCTCGGTACGTGCTGGGACGGCGACCCGTCCCCCGGGCACCGCCGACCCCAACGAACGGCCCGGGCCCGATGACTCCCGCCCTGACCGGCGGGATCCGCCGGACGGACCCCGGGGCGTGCCCGACGACTCCCGCCGGAGGCCGGACCGCCGGGCCCGGCCTACTCGACGTCGCGCTCGTGCTCCGCCAGGAACTGTTCGAAGCGCCGGCCCAGCTCGTCGGCCGAGGGCAGGTCGACCGCCTCGGCGAGCAGGCTGTCCCGGCCCTCGGCGCCGGCCACCGCGTCGTACTGGCCCTCCATGCCCCGGATGGCCGAGCGCAGTTCACCGTCGCCCTGCGCCAGTTGCTCCTCGATGTCCGCGTACACCTCGCCGACCCGGTCGCGCAGCGAGTGCCCGGGCAGCACCAGGCCGGTGGCCGACTGGACGGCCTCCAGGATCAGCACGGCCGCGGCCGGGTAGGCCGAGCGGGCCACGTAGTGCGGCACGTGGACGGCGAATCCCAGCACGTCCTGGCCGGCCTCGGCCAGCCGGTACTCCAGCAGCGCCTGCGCGCTGCCCGGCACCTGGGCCTGCTCGAACCACTGCGGGTACCCGGCGGCGAGGTCGAGGCGGTTGCCGTGCGGGGTCAGCCCCACCGGGCGGGTGTGCGGCACGCCCATCGGGATGCCGTGGAAGTCCAGGGCGAGCCGGACCTCGAAGCGCTCGGCCAGATCGCGCACCGCGGCCGCGAAGCGCTCCCACTCGACGTCCGGCTCGGGGCCGGTGAGCACCAGGAACGGCGAGCCGGCCGCGTCGTTGACGAGCTGGAGCAGGATCTCCGGCGGGTCGTAGGAGGCCCAGTGCTCGCGGTCGAAGACCATCGCGGGGCGGCGGGCCCGGTAGTCCACCAGGCGGTCGTGGTCGAAGCGGGCGACGACCTGCGGGGAGCCCTCCTCCAGCAGGTGCGCCATCACCTGGCCGCCGGCCTCGCCGGCGTCCATGAAGCCCTCGAAGTGGTACAGCAGCACCAGGCCGGCGCCGGTGTCGCCCAAGGCCGCGTTCGCGGCGGCCACGGCGGCCACGCCCTGCGGTTCCAGCTCGTACAGCGCCTGGGGATCTTGCACCGCGTACCCAACCCCGTTCGTTCTCGTCGTAGGTCCGTGTCGGCCGGCCGGGTCCGGCCCGGTCCGGGAGGGCCCCGGCGCGGACAGTCCGCGGCCGTCGGGCCCTCGCTCACTCCAGCGTGTCGCGGGCCGCCGACATTCCCGTTGCGGGCGTGCTTCGTGCGTGGATGTGTCCGCGGCCCTCCCGCGATCACAGAATCATCGCATTCCGCCGGAAACCCGCTGGTCACACCCCCTCCGGCGGCCGGAGCGGGCGCCTGCGGGGCGGATTTCGGGGCCCCGGAAGGGCGGCCGCGGCGTACGGCCGGGACTCTCGCGCCCCCTTTCGCGTGCCGCGAAGTGACGCACCGCCCTTTCACGGGTATCGTCCTCTCGCTGCCTCGCATCGTCGCGTCGTCGTCTCGTCGTCGGTAACGCCGTTGACCACGTCCCGGACCGCTGTTGGGCCAGCCCACACGACGCACCTTGCCTTCATCTGGCCGCCTGTTTCCCTCGCGCACTCGTTTCCCCCTCGGCCATCTCGCGGACGCACACTGTCCCCTCGCTCATCCCGCCGGACCGGTCCGTGGACCCGTGTCCGTTCCGGCACCGCGCTGCCCGCCTCCGGGCCGCCTCCCCCGCCGTACGAACCGGGCACTCCGGCGTACGCCGGAACGGGCGGAGCCCTCGGAGCCGGGGCGAAAGTCCAGTCGTCCTCCGCGCCGTACCCCGGCGCGAGGTCCCCCTCCGACCGCCGAAGGACCGAAGGTTCCGTGCCCGTACCCGTCATCCTCCACGGCCGCACCGTCCGGCTGGAGCCCCTCGCCACGTACCACGCCGAGGCGCTGGCCCAGGCCGGCGCCGAGGACCGTACGACCTACGCCTTCACCCCCGTCCCGCACGGCCTGGAAGCGGCCCGCGACTACGTCGCCCGCGCCCTGGCCGACCAGGCGGCCGGGCGCTCGCTGCCGTTCGCGACGGTGAGCACCACCGACGGCAGGGTGGTCGGCTCGACCCGCTTCCTCGAACTGGACTACTGGCAGGGCCCGCTGGTCTGGCCCCCGGCGCCGGGCGTCCCGTTCGGCGACCCGGCCACCGCCGTGCCCGACGCCGCCGAGATCGGCAACACCTGGCTCTCCCCGCGCGCGCAGGGCACCGGCATCAACACCGAGGCGAAGCTGCTGATGCTCAGGTACGCCTTCGAGGTGTGGGGCGTGCAGCGGATCTCGATGCGCGCGGACGCCCGCAACCAGCGCTCCCGCACCGCCATCGAGCGCCTCGGTGCCACCTGCGAGGGCGTCCGCCGGGCCCACTCGCGCGGCCTGGACGGCGTGGTCCGCAGCACGGCCTTCTACTCGATCCTGGACGAGGAGTGGCCGGCCGTGCGGGACATCATCGAGCTGCGGATCGCCGCCGCCACCTCGCCGAGCGCCCCGGACCGGGCGATCAACCAGGAGTGCCTTAGACACGGCGGCAACGGCCGGCTGATCCCGGCGTAGCCGGGTCGGTCGGCGCCGGCGCGGTGCGCCGGGAGGGCCGCGGAGCGGTCTCCCCCGGCGCACCGTCGGCGGGTGTCGCAGCGGGTGTCGCGGCGGGTGTCCCAGCAGCTGCCGCGGCGGGTCAGTACCCCCGGGCGGCCAGCTGCAGGACCGCGGCGAGGAGCCCGTCCGCGTCCGGCCGGCCCGCGCCCACGTCCGCGAACCGCTCCTCGACCAGTGCCGAGACCGGCCGCCACCCGCCGCCCCGGACGGGCGCCACCCGGACCTCCCAGACGGCGTACCCCGTCCGGCTGCGGTGCAGGTGGAGGGTGCCCTCGGCGGTCCAGGAGACCCACGTGTCCTCCATCGCCCCCGGGCGCAGGCCCCGGCGGATCCGCTGCCACTGCTCCTCGCTCCACAGCACGTCCGGCACCGCCCCCGGGCGCGGGGAGAGCAGCGGACGGGCGGCGACCGGGTCGGTCGTGGCGGTCGCGACGCCGCCCTGCTCCGGCGTCGCCCAGTCGGGCAGCGCCTCACGGGCGGCGAGCCACCCCGCGGGGATGCCGGCCGTGCCGGTGCGCGCGGCGACGATGCCACCGGTGATCGCGGCCGTGGTGTCCACGTCCCCGCCGGCGCTGATCGCTTCCCAGACCGCCTCCGGGTAGTCGTCGAGCCGGCGGGCCGCGCACCAGAGCGCGTACGGCACGGTGTCGGCGGCGCTGACCCGGCTGCCGTTGCCGAGCACCCGGGCCACGGCCCGCAGGTCCGGCTCGGCGAGCAGGCCGAGCGCCTCGCCGATGCCGTCCCGGACGGCGCCGGGCGGGGTGAGCTCCCGTACCGCCGTCAGGAACGCCTCGGGGGTGGTGGGTTCGGTCCGGGCCCGGGCGGCGTGGGCGGCGGCCACGGCGACGGCGATCGCGCCGGCGACCGCCTGCGGGTGGGTGTGGGTGATCACCGCGGTGTCGCCGGCGGGCCCGACGACGGCCGCCGGGTCGTGGGCGAAGGCGGCGCCGAGCGGGGCGACCCGCATGGCGGCGCCGTTGCCGTACGAGCCCTGCCCGTCGAAGAGCTCGGCCGCCAGGCGCTTCGCGTCCCCGCCCTCGCGGACGAGGCGCAGCATCCGGTTGGCGGCCGGGCCGTAACCGCGGTCGAAGTCGTGCCGGCGGGCGAAGGCGTGGGTCAGGTCGAAGGTGTCGATGCTGCCGCGTTCGCGGTGCGCGGCGTGGACCGAACAGGCCATCTCGGTGTCGTCCGTCCACGGCCAGGGGCCGGGCGGGGCGGTCCGGGCGGCCAGGTGGGCGCGGGTGCCGGGGACGAAGAACTGGGCGCCGAGGGCGTCCCCGACGGCGAGGCCGTGCAGGGAGTCCAGGGCGGGGTCGGCGGCGGTCGGCGCGGCGACGGGGTCGCCGTTCGGTCCGGTGGTCGGTTCGTCGGTCGGTTCGTCGGTCGGTTCGGTGGTCATCGAGGGCATCTTCTCAGAGTGAGAACATCCCGCCCAGGGCTTTTCCGCGGCGGCCCCGCGGTTCGGCGCGCTCAGCAGCGCGGGTCGATCTCCTGGAAGCTGGCGTAGTGGTCGGCCGTCCAGTACTGCTCGCCGGCCGTGCCGGTGACGACGCGTCGGGTGCCGCGGTCCTGCGAGCCGGGGGTGACGACGGTGAACTCGTGGTAGTAGCCGCTGCGCTGCCGGGGCAGCCGGCTCTCGCGGTTCTCGAAGACGACGCCGTCGGAGCGGTACGGGTACGGGCCGCCGGTGGCGATCAGGGCGAGGGTGTCGCGCGCCTGGCCGGGGAGCGCGGTGCGGCAGACGTCCGCGAGGCGGGGGTCGTGCGGCACCCAGGCGACGGAGCCGGTGGCGGGCGCGGTCGCATTCGCCGTGGCGGTCGCGGTGGCGCGCGGGGAGGGACCGGTGCTGGTGGCCGTCGGGTCCTGGTGCGCGCTGAGGGCGTACGCGCCGGCCGCGGCGATCGCGCAGACCAGGAGCACGGCGACGACGATCACGCGGTTTCGACTGGTCATGGGGCTGGTCATGACATCCAGCTTGCCGGGAGCGGCGGGCCGGTCCTCGCTACGGGGTGGGTCATCACCCGATCGGCGCAGAGCATGCGGTCGGGGCGGGAGCGGACGCCGTTGTCCGCTCCCGCCCCAACTGCTGTACGTACGCCGGTTCTCCTGCGCCGAGCTCCGGTGTACGCCCCTCCGGGTGGAGGGGATGCGGTCGGCGACCGCGCGTCGGAGGTGGGGCCCCGGGCGGCCGATGCCTGGCCGCCCGGGTGCCCTCCGCCGTCAGCGCGAGTCGCTGCCCGCCGTTTCGAGGGCGGCGCGGCCCGCTTCCAGGCGCGCCACCGGGATCCGGAAGGGGGAGCAGGACACGTAGTCCAGGCCCACCTCGTGGAAGAAGTGCACCGAGTCCGGGTCGCCGCCGTGCTCGCCGCAGACGCCGAGCTTGAGGTCCGGGCGGGTGGCCCGGCCGGCTACCACGGCCTGCTTCACCAGCGCGCCGACGCCGTCCCGGTCGATGGTCTCGAACGGGGAGACCCCGAAGATGCCCTTCTCCAGGTACGCGGTGAAGAACGAGGCCTCCACGTCGTCGCGGGAGAAGCCCCAGACGGTCTGGGTGAGGTCGTTCGTCCCGAAGGAGAAGAACTCGGCGGCCTCGGCGATCTGACCGGCCGTGATGGCGGCGCGCGGCAGCTCGATCATGGTGCCGAGCTTGATGTCCAGCTGGACGCCGGTGGAGGAGGCGACCTCGGCGAGCACCCGCTCGCACTCGTCGCGGACGATCTCCAGCTCCTGGACGGTGCCGACGAGCGGGATCATCACCTCCGGACGCGGGTCGCCGCCGGCCAGCTTGCGCTCGGCCGCCGCCTCCGCGATCGCCCGGACCTGCATGCCGAACAGACCGGGGATGACCAGGCCGAGGCGGACGCCGCGCAGGCCCAGCATCGGGTTCTGCTCGTGCAGCTTGTGCACGGCCTGGAGCAGCCGCAGGTCGTTCTCGTTCGGGTCCTTGCGGGCCTCGGCGAGGGCGACGCGCACCGACAGCTCGGTGATGTCGGGCAGGAACTCGTGCAGCGGCGGGTCGAGCAGCCGGACGGTGACGGGCAGTCCGTCCATCGCCTGGAACAGCTCCAGGAAGTCGCCCTTCTGCAGCGGCAGCAGGGTGCCGAGCGCGGACTCCCGGTCCTTGTCGTTGTCCGCCAGGATGAGGTGCTCGACCTCCTTGCGGCGCTCCTCGCCGAGGAACATGTGCTCGGTGCGGCACAGGCCGATGCCCTGGGCGCCGTAGCGGCGGGCGCGCCCGCCGTCCTCGGCGTTGTCGGCGTTGGCGCGCACCGCGAGGCGGCGGCGCACGTCGGCGTGCGACATCAGCCGGTGCACGGCCTGGACGAGGCCGCCCTGGACGTCGGCGCCGGCGTGCAGCGTGCCCTCGAAGTACTCGACCACCGGGGAGGGCAGCACGGGTACCTCGCCGAGGTAGACCTTGCCGGTCGCGCCGTCGATGGAGACGATGTCGCCCTCCTCCACGACCTGCCCGTCGGCGGTGGTGAAGCGGCGGCGCTTGGTGTCGACCTCCAGCTCCTCGGCGCCGCAGACACAGGTCTTGCCCATGCCGCGGGCGACGACGGCCGCGTGCGAGGTCTTGCCGCCGCGCGAGGTGAGGATGCCCTCGGCGGCGATCATGCCGTCCAGGTCGTCCGGGTTGGTCTCCCGGCGGACCAGGATGACCTTCTCGCCGGAGCGGGACCACTTGACGGCGGTGTAGGAGTCGAAGACCACCTTGCCGACGGCCGCGCCGGGCGAGGCGGCGAGGCCCCAGGCGACGCGCTTGGAGGTGGCGTCGGGGGCGAACCGCGGGAACATCAGCTGGGCGAGCTGGCCGCCGGTGACCCGGTGCAGCGCCTCGTCCAGGTCGATCAGGCCCTGGTCGACCAGCTGGACGGCGATCCGGAAGGCGGCGGCGGCGGTGCGCTTGCCGATCCGGGTCTGGAGCATCCAGAGCTTGCCGCGCTCGATGGTGAACTCGATGTCGCACAGGTCGCGGTAGTGCAGTTCGAGCTTGTGCATGATCGCCATGAGCTCGTCGTACGACTTCTTGTCCAGCTTCTCCAGCTCGCTGAGCTGCAGGGTGTTGCGGATGCCGGCGACGACGTCCTCGCCCTGGGCGTTGGAGAGGTAGTCGCCGTAGACGCCGACCGCGCCCGTGGAGGGGTCACGGGTGAAGGCGACGCCGGTGCCGGAGTCCTCGCCGAGGTTGCCGAACACCATGCTGCAGACGTTGACCGCGGTGCCCAGGTCGTTGGGGATGCGCTCCTGGCGGCGGTACAGCCGGGCCCGGTCGCCGTTCCAGGAGTGGAAGACGGCGTGGATGGCGAGGTCCATCTGGTCGCGCGGGTCCTGGGGGAACTCCCGGCCGGTCTCGCGCAGGACGATCGCCTTGAAGGTGTCGACCAGTACCTGGAGGTCGGAAGCGTCCAGGTCCAGGTCGTCGGCGGTGCCCTTGGCGGCCTTGGCCTCGTCGAGGGCCTCCTCGAAGAGCTCGCCCTCGACGCCCAGCACGGTCTTGCCGAACATCTGGACCAGGCGGCGGTAGGAGTCCCAGGCGAAGCGCTCGTTGCCGGACTGCGCGGCGAGGCCGAGCACCGAGACGTCGGAGAGCCCGATGTTGAGCACGGTGTCCATCATGCCGGGCATGGAGAACTTGGCCCCGGAGCGGACGGACACCAGCAGGGGGTCGTCCGCCTGGCCGAGCTTCTTGCCCATCTCCCGCTCCAGGGCGTCGAGGTGCGCACTCACCTCTTCGTGGAGCGAGGCCGGCTCACTGCCGGTCTCCAGGAACACCTTGCAGGCCTCGGTGGTGAGGGTGAACCCCGGAGGGACGGGGAGGCCCAGGTTGGTCATCTCGGCGAGGTTGGCGCCCTTGCCGCCAAGAAGATCCTTGAGGTCCTTGTTTCCTTCGGTGAAGGAGTAAACAAACTTCTGCTGGGACGGCACGGGTCGGTCTCCTCGCACACGGTTGCCCTGACGCCGGAGAACATACCCATTTCGAAGGCGTTGTCGCGCTGGCAATAGGCCGTACGAGGCCAGTACCAAGCGGTAACCCAGCAGATCGAATGCCCGTCAGGTCATTCACCTCTGGTGGTGAAATCGTCCGGCTGACGCTAGCGCCCCTTCAACTCTTGAAGACACGGAAACACGAAGATCACATGAAGCGGACAGAGCGTGATGATCGACCGCCACCCGTGTTGCCCCGGTTTGATTTCCTGCACTCCGACTCTCCGATACTCCGCCGACCCCTTCGGAAGGCGATTTACGCCTTCCGGGCCAAGACCGACACCTGACCGTATGTCAGTCGCCACGGTATGTGGCAAGCGTCACGGACGCATCTCACCTGTCGTACGTAGCGACACTGCGCCAATCGTCGCACTGCGTCCAGGAACGTGTTCGTTCCGTGATCGGATCAGGCCGCAAAGGAGCCCTCTTGGCCAGGTTGTCCAAGAGGGCTGGGACGCTCCGGCGGTCGCCCCCCAGGAGACGACTTCGCCGGAACGTCTACATCATCCGCCGGAGATATCCGATTCGGCGTCAATGCCCGGCAGGGAGCAGTCGTACGGATCGTCCAACCAGCCCTCGGGGAGAACCACCCGGCCGTTGCCACTGGTCCGGCCGCGCGGGCCGTCCGCACCGGCCGGCCACAGCTGCGACTGCTCCACCTCGTCCAGCGTCCCGCCCAGCTCCGCCAGCGAGCTGGAGTTGGCCAGCCGCACCCGCAGCTCCGAGCCGACCGAGAAGCCCTTGGTGTACCAGGCCACGTGCTTGCGGAAGTCCACCACGCCGCGCTGCTCGTCCCCCATCCACTCCCCGAGCAGCTGCGCGTGGCGCAGCATCGCCCGGGACACGTCGGCGAAGGACGGGCGGACGGGGTCCACCGCCCCCTCGAAGACCGCCACCAGGTCCTTGAACAGCCACGGCCGGCCCAGGCAGCCGCGCCCGACCACCACTCCGTCGCACCCCGTCTCGCGCATCATCCGCAGCGCGTCGCCGGCCGACCAGATGTCCCCGTTGCCCAGCACCGGGACGTGCGCCGGGACGGACTCCCGCAGCCGGGCGATCGCCGACCAGTCAGCCGTGCCGCCGTAGTGCTGGGCGGCGGTGCGCCCGTGCAGCGCGATCGCCGAGACGCCCTCCTCGGCGCCGATCCGGCCGGCGTCCAGGTAGGTGAGGTGGTCGTCGTCGATGCCCTTGCGCATCTTCATGGTCACCGGCAGGCCGCCCGCGCCGGCGACGGCCTCGCGCAGCAGCTCCCGCAGCAGGTTCCGCTTGTACGGCAGCGCCGAGCCGCCGCCCTTGCGGGTGACCTTGGGGACGGGGCAGCCGAAGTTGAGGTCGATGTGGTCGGCGAGGCCCTCGTCCGCGATCATGCGGGCGGCCTTGCCGACGGTCACCGGGTCCACCCCGTACAGCTGGATGGAGCGCGGCTTCTCGCTCGGGTCGAAGCGGATCAGCTGCATGGTCTTGGCGTTGCGCTCGACCAGTGCCCGGGTGGTGATCATCTCGCTGACGAACAGGCCCTTGCCGTCGCTCTGCTCCCGGCACAGGGTGCGGAACGGGGCGTTGGTGATGCCCGCCATCGGGGCCAGCACGACGGGCGGCCACACCCGCATCGGGCCGATGTCCAGCGGCGCGAACTCGGAGTCGGCCGGAGCGGGCACGGGCGTGGCGGTGGCGGGCGTGGCGGTCATGCGCGGCGCATCCTCAGCAGCTAGGCGGTCCCGCCGGGCGCGGTCCGGGACTCTTCATTGTCCCCCACCCGGCCGGGTGACCGGTCAGCCGTCCGACGAGCTGATCGACACCGACCCCGAGGTGGTGGAGACGTCGATGCTGCGCGGCGCCCCCGGCTCCTCCAGTACCGGGTCGATGCTGCGTCCGCCCGAGTTCGAGCGGCCGGTGATCCGGTAGCGCGAGGCCGACGGGACGGTGAGCGACAGCTCCCCGGACGTCGTCGAGGCGGTGACCGCGTCCGGCGGACGGGCGAAGGACAGCCGGGCCTCGCCGGACCTGGTCACCACCTCGACCCGGGCGGAGGTCAGCGCCGTGCCCCAGACGGCCCCCGAGGTCGACATCGCGGACACCCGGCCACCGAGGCCCGACAGCACCACCGCCCCCGAGGCGCTCAGCAGGCGGACGTCGCCGGTCAGGCCGCGCACCTCGGTGGACCCCGACGTGCTCCGCCCGGTCACCGCGGTGGCCGCCGGCACCCGGATGTCGAGGCGGACCCCGCAGCCGAGCCCGCCGAGGTCGAGCATCCGGTCGCAGCGCACCGTCACCTTCAGGGTGTCGCCCTCCCAGAGCATCGCCACCAGCGGTTTGCGCAGCGTCCAGTCCAGGCTGGTGCGGACCAGCACCTGCCCGGGCAGCCCCGGCTCGATCCGGACGTCCGCCCCGGCACCGTCGAGCAGCAGCTCGCGGGCCGCCAGGGCGTACGTCTTGTCCCGCACGGAGTGCTGCTCCACCAGGACGCCCAGGGCCTGCGACCCGGAGAGGACCAGCACCACCGCCATCACCAGCCCGCCGACCAGCCGCCAGGCCCGCAGTCCGGGCGCCGCCGCGCCCGGCCGCGGCGTCCCCCCGGTACCGTCCGTCCGCTCCCGGGCCCCGTCCGCCGGCCCCGCCCCCGCCTTCTCCCTTCCGGCGACGCGCACCATCGTCAGCCGACCTCCAGGAAGCGCAGCACGGCGAGCACCCGGCGGTGGGTCGCGTCGGCCGGCGGCAGGTCGAGCTTGGTGAAGATCGAGTTGATGTGCTTGGCGACGGCGCTGTCGCCGACCACCAGGGCCGCCGCGATGGCGGCGTTGGAGTGGCCCTCCGCCATCAGGCCGAGCACGTCCCGCTCGCGCGGGGTGAGCTTCTCCAGCGGGTCGCTGTGCCGGCGCACCAGGAGCTGGGCGACCACCTCCGGGTCCAGCGCGGTCCCGCCCTCGGCCACCCGCTGCAGGGCGTCCACGAAGTCGTCGACGTTCGCCACCCGCTGCTTGAGCAGGTAGCCGACGCCGCTGGTGTTGGTGGCGAGCAGGTCGGCGGCGTAGCGCTCCTCCACGTACTGGGAGAGCAGCAGCACCGCGACCTCCGGCCACTGGCGGCGGATCATCAGCGCCGCCCGGACGCCCTCGTCGGTGAAGCCCGGCGGCATCCGGACGTCCGTCACGACCACCTGCGGCGCGTGCTCCTCGACGGCGGCGAGCAGCTCCTCGGCGTCGCCGACGGCGGCCGCCACCTCGAAGCCGACCGCCTCCAGGACCTTGACCAGGCCGGCCCTCAGCAGGACCGAGTCCTCGGCGATCACAGCACGCACGGCAGCTCCACGGTGATGGTGGTCGGGCCCCCGAGGGGGCTGTGGACGGCGAGGGTGCCGTCCACGGAGGCGGCGCGTTTGCGCAGCCCGGTGAGTCCGGTGCCGCCCGCCGGGTCGGCGCCGCCCACGCCGTCGTCGGTGACGACGATCCGCAGCCGGTCGCCCCGCCCGCGCACCGACAGGTCGACCCGGGAGGCGCGGGCGTGCTTGGCGACGTTGGTCAGCGCCTCCGAGACGGTGAAGTACGCGACCGCCTCGATCGTCGGCGGGATCCCGGGCGGGACCTGGACGTCGAGGCGCACCGGCAGCGGGGCGCGGGCGGCGATGCCGGACAGCGCGGCGTCCAGGCCGCGGTCCTCCAGCACCACGGGGTGCAGGCCGCGGATCAGGTCGCGCAGCTCGGCGATGGCGGCCTGGGCCTCCTCGTGCGCGTCGACGATCACCTGCATCGCCTCCGGGGGGACGTCCTTGAGGGTGCGCCGGGCGAGCCCCAGGTTCATCGCGAGCGAGGTCAGCCGCTGCTGGGCGCCGTCGTGCAGGTCGCGTTCGATCCGGCGGCGCTCGGCGTCGGCCGCGTCCACCACCCCGGCCCTGCTCTCGGCGAGGTCCTCCACCCGGCGCTCCAGCTGCTCCGCCCGGTTGGGGCCGAGCATCGCCCTGGTCACCCGCTCGTCCAGCGCCGCCAGCCGGACGGCCGCCTGCGCGGCGGCGGCCAGCAGCACGGCCCCGCCGAGCGTGATCAGGACGCCCTGCGGGACGAGCCAGTCGTCCGCGTGCACCCGGCCGCCGACCGGTATCAGCCACGCCCAGCCGTACACCGTGACCAGCACCAGGCCGATGCCCCAGCCGTACAGGACGAGGGTCGCGCCGACGGCCAGCAGCGGACCGGCCACCAGGTGGTACCCCGCCTGCCGCCGGGCCGCCGGTGACCGCAGCCAGCGCAGCGGGTTGCGGCCGCTCCGGGCCCGGCGCGGGATCTCCACCCCGCGCAGGACCCGCAGCCGGCTGCGTTGCGCGGCGCTCAGCAGGCCGAGCGAGAGCAGCACCAGGCCCAGCATCGGGAAGAGCAGCTTCGGGACGAGCAGCGCCGTCCAGAACGGGACGTTCAGCGCGGCGCCGGCCGCGACGAAGAGCGTGTCGCGCCAGGGCCCGGCCGACCAGGGGGCCCACGCGGCACTCGCGGCGAGCGCGCGGCGCAGTGGGGTCGTGGTCGGGGGCATGCCGGACAGCCTAGGACGTGGTATCACGGGCCGCCATGAAGGGGACTACCGGTCGGGGGTGTAGCTGGCTACACCCCCGGCTCGGACGATCACGCTACCGACATCTCCCGCCCCGGCCGCGAGGCTTGACGGCATGACGAGGACCACGGGGACAGCGGGATCGGCAGCATCGGCGGGATCGGCGGGATCGGCGGGATCGGCGGGATCGGCTGGTCAGGGGACGGCGGCGGGGACACCTCCGGACCCCGACCACGACGGGTGTGCCCCGGCCGTGCCCGGCGGCCCCTGGGCGGTGCGCCGCAGCGGTGGGGGCGGCGGGCACCGGCGCGGGCGGGCCGCCCTGGAGGTCTACGAGCACGGCGAGTTGCTGGACGTGCTGGTCGCCTCCCGGCTCGCGCCCCGGCTGCTGCGGGGCGCCCGGCGCAGCACGGGCGGCGGGCGCCCGCTCGCGCTCGCCTGGGGCCGGCTGCCGGCCCGCGGCCCGCTCCCGGTGGTGGAGTTCACCGGCGGACGGCTGCCGCTGCGGCGCCGGGCCAGGGCGGTCGCGCCCGCCGTGCCGGTGTCCGGCGCGTTCTGGCTGGCCTGGGTCGAGGGCCCGTTCACCACGGTACGGCTGCGGGACTCGACGGGTGACGCCCCGGACGAGCGACTGCGCCTGGCTCGGGCCCGGCGCGCGGGGGCCGCCTCCGGCGGTGCGGCGTGAATCCGACGATCGACGCGCGGGCGGTGCGCCCCGGACCTCACGTGCCGTACGGGCGACTGGCGATGCGGCTGCCCGGTCCGGCCGCGCTCGCGCTGCTGCCCTGGCTGGCGGTGCTGGTCGCCTGCGGCCAGACCTGGTGGGCGGTGCTGGACACCCTGGAGTTCGCGGCGCTCGCCACCACCCATGTCCTGCTCGGGCGCCGACACCCGGCAGCCCGTTGGGCGGCGGCCGGCGCCGCCGTACTGCTCTGCGCCGACGCGGCGGCCGACCTGGCGACGGCGGCGCCGGGCATCGCCCTCGCCTCGGCCCTGGCCATGGCCCTGTGCGTCGAACTGCCGCTGGCCGCCGTCTGTACGGCCCTGGCCCGGACCGGCGGCCCGGCCGCTCGGCCGTCGACCTCCCCGCGGATCCCGGTACGGCCGGCGTACCCTCGGCGGCCGGCGTACCCTCGGCGGGCGGTGGCCCCGGGCGGCGCGAGCCGGGCGCCCCGGATCGGCGCGGCGGCCGGTGCCGCGATCTCGGTGTTCTGACCCGGGAGGGCGGCGGCGCGGCCGGCGGGTGGGCCGGCGGACGGACGGACGGGCGGGCGGCCGGGCGAGTGACCGGGCGGGCGAGTGGTCGGGCGAAAAGGAGTTGCCCGCGGACCGCTCCCTCGATCACCATCGCCCGCATGGACCTGTGACGGCTGCCACGTAGCACCAGCGAACCTGTCGCGCGATCGACCTCGGAGCCTGACGACTCAGCCCCGAGGCGATGACTCGCGCACGCGTGTGCATCCGTCACGTCCCAGGAGCCGCGGCCTCGCCCGCGAGAGCTCCTGCCGAGTCCTGAAAGCAACCACATCCTCATGAATACCGACCGCAAGGCCCGGTGGGCCGTGCGTCAGTCCGCGCTGCCCGCCGTCGTCCGCTCCTGTCCGGACTGCTCCGGCTCGCGCCACCGCCCCTCCGGCAGGATCCGCGTCAACGCGAACGGCAAGCTCCTCGACGTCTGGCTGCTGCTGAGCTGTGCGGCGTGCGACCGCACCTCGAAGGTGCCCGTCCACGAACGCGTCCACGTCTCGTCGTTGGAGCCCGCCCGCCGGGTGGCGTACGAGACCAACGACCCCGCCGTGGTCCGGGAGCTGGCCATGAGTCCGTCGCTCGCCGCGAAGAACGGATACCGCCTCGACTGGACCGGCACCTGGGAGTTGGAGACCCGTACGCCGCTCTACGCACTCGACGACCCGACACCGCTCACGGTCCTGGTCGGGTTCGAACTGCCCGCGCCGGTCCGGGTCGAGCGACTGCTCATGCTCGGGCTCGGTCTCAGCCGAACCGCGGTACGCCGCATGGTCGGAGCCGGGCGGATCAGCCTGCCGATGGCCCTGGACGCCAGGACGCGTCAGGACTTCGAGCTCACCATCCACGGGCCCGGTTCCGTCGACGCGGCGAAGCAATCACGGCAGCTCGGCGCTCCGACCGAACCCAGCACCGACCTCGGCGCCGAACTCGTCACCGAACTCAGCACCGACCTGCGCCACTTCGGGTCGCCCGACTCCTCGCAGCGCCGGTGGCGATCGGCGACGGCGCGAGCCTAGAAGAGCGGTGGCAGGGTCTCCTGGACAGCCTGTTGGCATGCATGACGGCCTTCAGGCTGCCGGGAGGCCCTGCGCCGTGCGGCACCCGCCGCAGTCAGACGGCGACCGCGGTCCGGCGACGGTGATCCGGCCGCTCAGGCGTCCACCTCGCACCACAGCCCGGCACGGCTGGCGTACCCCCACCGGGCGGTCGCGCCGAGCACCGGTAGCAGGGCGCCCTGGATCAACGGATCGGCCGGCGCCGCGAGCGTGAGGCGGTACCCGTCGGCGGTGCCCGTCAGCCGGACCTCGTGGCCGGTGACGGCGGCGAGCAGTCCGGCGATCCGACAGGCCCAGGCCAGCCCGGGGACCGCCCTCTCCTGCGGACGACGCGGCGGACGACCGGTCATCCGGAAAGCTCCGCGCAGGGCCGCCGCACTCCCCCTGCCCGCACGGCCCGGACGGCCCCGACCGCGCCGACCTGCGCCGCGTGCCAGGCCTCCAGGTGCTCCAGACAGGCCGAGCAGACGTACAGCGGCACGTCCACCTCGCCCCTGGTGAGCACCCCCGCCTCGGTGACCTCCGCCAACCGGACGCAGCCGAAGCAGCGCCCCGGGCGCGGGTGCGGGTGGGCCTCCTCCGGCGGCGCGGGCTCCGAACTCCTCACCCCTCCGCCTCCTCCCCGTCGCCGCAACCGTCGGCCAGCGGCGCGACGTGCTCCGGCCGTACCGTCCACTCCACCCCGCCGCCCTCCGGGCGCAGATAGACCTGGCCGCCCTGGGTGTCCATGTAGACCCCGTTCAACCGCCGCCTGCTGTCCCGTACCGTCTCGCCCTCGCGGGGCACGTACGCCTTCGCCCGATCGCTCATCGCGCACCCTCCTCCTGCTCCTCACCCGTCCACGGAGCCACCTGGTGCAGTCGCCGCAGCCGCAGGTGACCGAGTACGCGGACGGTCACCAGATCGCCCACCACGTCGATGACTTCACCCATGCAGCGAGGGGCTGACGGATCGGTGATCTCCCAGTCCGGGGGGACGACGGCGATCGCCTCCCCCGGTCTCGGCCGACCCGGTTCCGACTCACTGGCGGCTTGCATGGTGAGACCGTCCCTCCGACGGATCGGCCGATGCCCACTGCACCCGGCACTCACTGTGTGTTCAATAGTGGTGGACAGAGAGTGCCCCCGGAAGCCACAATCGACTTGTCTTTCCGGGATGCACAAGTTGGAGCAACCATGGTGAACCGCAAGACTCTTGATCCGACGTCATCCCCCTGGGCCCCCTTCGGAGTCCAACTCCGCAGGTCACGTGAGGCACTTGGACTGACCCAGGCGCAGCTCGCCAAGCAGCTCGGCTACGACCACACATCCGTCTGCTACATCGAACTTGCCAAGCGGGCACCGACCGCGAAGTTTGCCCGCCTGGCGGACGAAGCGCTCCAGACCGGCGGGACCCTGGCCCTGATGTGGTGGCAGCACAAGCACACGGCCCTGATCGAGGGGTTCCCGGAGTTCGCGGAGTACGAGTCACGTGCCGTGCAGATCAGATTGTTCGAGGTGGGCGTCATCCCGGGCCTGCTCCAGACTCAGGCGTATGCCACTGCCAGGGAGGCCGGCAACGTGCGACGCGGGAGTGCTGTCCAGACACAGGCTGACGAACGAGTGGCATTCCTCCTGAACCGGCAACGCTGCCTCGATCGCACTCCACCACCGGCACTGCACGCAGTACTGGACGAGAGCTGCCTCCTAAGGCCCATCGGAGGCAGAGAGGTAATGACTGCCCAGTTGAAGCACTTGGAGGAGCTGGCAACGCAGCCGCACGTGATCATTCAGATCGCACCCTTCGCCCTGGGCGAAGACAGGCCGTTCACCCACCCGGTGACGCTGTTGGCACTCCCCGATCGCAAGCTTCTCGCTTACACAGAGACCGAACAGCGCGGATACCTGGAGAGGGATACCGACTCAGTGTCAAGGCTTACCAGGCACTACGATCGCCTTCAGGTTGAAGCGCTGAACAGGGCCACATCAGTGGCAGCCATCCGCCGCATACGGGAGGACTTTGAGAATGCACATTGACCTGACCGATGCCCCCTGGCGGAAGAGCACGCACAGCGGTGGGCAGAACGGCTGCGTCGAGGTCGCCGACGGCTTCACCGACACCGTCCCCGTCCGCGACTCCAAGAACCCCACCGGCCCGGCCCTCGTCTTCACCGCCGACGCCTGGCAGGCCTTCGTCACCGCCACCGCCGCCGGCGAGTTCGGCACGGCCTGACCGTTCCGGCCGGAGCCGCCGACGGTTCCCAGTCGCATGGGCCGGGGACCGTCGACCGTGCCGGGCGGCGCCGACTCCTCGCTCTACTCGCTCCAGGGCCGGAGCTTCTCCGGGTTCCGTACCGCCCAGATGTGCGTGATCCGGTCGTCCGCGAGGCTGAACGCGGCCACCGTCACGGTGACGCCGTCGCGTTGGGCCACCAGGCCGGGGCGGCCGTTGACCGAGCGCTCCAGGAGCGTCAGACCGGGCGCCCAGCGGCTGAGCCCGACGATGTACTCGGCGATCCGCTCACTGCCCGCGACCGGGTGGAGGACCGCGCCGACCAGGCCGCCGCCGTCGGCGGTCATCGTGGCGTCGGGGTCGAGCAGGCCGACGAGGGCGGCGATGTCCTTGGCCTCCCAGGCCTGCTTGAAGTCCCTGATGACGCCGGCCTGTCGGGTGGTCGCGGCCACGGGGGGCTGAGCCGCGCGGATGCGGCGGCGGGCGGAGGACGCCAGCTGGCGGCAGGCCGCCGGGGTGCGGCCGACGATCGCGGCCACTTCGGCGAAGGGGTACCGGAAGACGTCGTGCAGGATGAAGGCGACCCGTTCGGCCGGGGTCATCGATTCGAGCACGACGAGGAAGGCCATGTCGACCGACTCGTCCAGGGTGACCCGGTCGGCCGGGTCACCCCTGCCGTCGCCCGGCCGCCCGGTCATCCACTCCGCACGGTCGGGCAGCGGCTCCGGGATCCACTCCCCCACGTAGCTCTCCCGCCGTGCCCGCGCCGAGCCGAGCAGGTCGAGGCAGATCCGGCCGGCCACCTTCGTCAGCCACGCTCCCGGGGAGTCGATGGCCTCCTGCTGCTGGCGGGACATGGCGTACCAGCGGGCGTAGGTCTCCTGCACGGCGTCCTCGGCCTCGGCCAGGGAGCCCAGCAGCCGGTAGGCGAGATTGATCAGCTGCCGGCGCTCGCTCATGACCGCGCTCAGGCTCGGATCGGCTCGCTCACCCGCGAGTTCGGGCTCGGGCGCGGGCTCGAATCGAGTGCTCATGTCTGGACGACTCCCTTGTCCGGGTCTGCCTCACCCTGTTCGACGAGACACTCCGGCGGAATGTGAGGCCGGGGCACCGTCTCACATTCCAGGTGCCTGCGTCGTCGGACTGACAGGGACTTCGCGGCGCAGGCCACGAAGGCCCGTCGAGCAGCAGAGTTGAGACGGAAGGAAGGGGCCCACCATGCCCATACGGAAGACGGCGGAGCAGCGCGGCCACGGTTTCTCGGTGTTCCTGCGAGCCGCGATCGCCTTGCAGACGGCGGCCATCCTCTTCCAGGCGGTCACCGCCGGGCTGTTGTTGTCCACGCGGTACGGCGAGGCGCTGCACGGCGGCGGCGCGCGCGGGATGTACGCCGCGTCGATGCTGTACGTGCTCGCCGCGGTCCTGGCGTGGCGTCCGGGCGGCGGCTCGCCCCGGCCGATCCTGTACGCGACCGGGTTCCTGGTCCTCGCGTCGGTGCAGGTGGTCCTGGGGATCGCGCACGTGCCGAGCGTGCACGTGCCCCTGGGCGTGCTGATGTTCGGCCTGAGCGTCCTCGACCTGGGCCGGGTGCTGGCGGGCCGCCGCGCTCGGCTGACCGTCGCGGCCTGACGGCCGTCGGGGGCGGACCGCCGGCCGGCCCGGCGCCCCACCCGACGACGTGATACGGCCCCGGGTGCTTCCATCCCGCGGTTCCGGCGCCATGCGCCGGCCCGCGGGGTCACCGCGGAGCCGCCGGATACCGGAGGAATCATCAGTCTGCTCAAAGCAGACATTCAGGAGCAAGTACCTGCATTCACCCCCCCTCACAGCGGCTGATTCATCGAGTACACGTCATCCATTTCCGGGTGAGCCGATGGAAATTTTATGAAATCTTCACGGGTTGATAAGGTCCCCTCCCGAGGCAATCACGTGCCCAATCAGCCCGAAGGCGCCACCGTTGCCACCAGTCAATGCGGATCAGCACCCCGCTGAGTCCTGGCAGCCCCCCCGTGGTCGCCATGCCTCCCGGCGGGCGCATGCCGCCCCGGAGAACCATCACTCCGCCGAGCAGCCCCGGATCGCGGTTCTCATTCCGGCGCACAACGAGGAGGAGCGGATCGCCGACGCGATCCAGGGCATGTGGGGGCAGTCCCGTCCGCCCGAGATCGTCGTGGTCGTCGCCGACAACTGCACCGACGCCACCGCCGAGGTCGCCGCCCGCAACGGCGCGCAGGTCTTCCACACCCACGAGAACCGCCACAAGAAGGCCGGCGGCCTGAACCAGGCGCTGAACTGGCTGCTGCCCCACCTCACCGACTACGACCTGGTCCTGGTGCAGGACGCGGACACCGTCCTGAACCCCGCGTTCGTCGCGACGGCCATGTCGACCTTCAACCGGAAGGTCGGCGCGGTGGGCGGGGTCTTCTACGGCGAACCCGGTGGCGGGCTGCTGGGCCAACTCCAGCGGATGGAGTTCATGCGGTACGCCTGGGAGATCGAGCGCACCGGCGGCCGCGCCATGGTGCTGACCGGCACCGGCACGATGTTCCGGGCCAGGGTGCTGCGCGAGGTCCGCCAGGCCCGGCGCAGCGGGCGGCTCGGGGGCGGCGACGAGTGCTACAGCCTGGCGTCCCTGACCGAGGACGACGAGATCACCAAGGCGGTCAAGACCCTCGGCTACCGCACCATGTCCCCCGCGGGCTGCGCGGTGACGACCGAGGTGATGCCGACCCTGCCGAAGCTCTGGCACCAGCGGATGAGGTGGCAGCGCGGAGCCCTGGAGAACCTGCGCGACTACGGCTGGACGAAGGTCACCGCCCGGTATTTCCTGCAGCAGTTCATGATGGGCTTCGGCGCCCTCAGCTTCCTGCTGTACCTCACATACATGACCATGACGATAAGCATGTTCGGGTGGCCGGGCCTCTCGCCCTTCTGGACGACGATCGGCATGATATTCGTGATCGAGAAAGTCGTCTCCGTGCGCAAGGGCGGTTTGCGGGCGGTTCTGCTCGCCCTGCTCATGGTCCCCGAACTCCTCTACGACATGTTCCACCACGCCGTGTATTTCGCTTCACTCTGGGGGCTGGTGCGACGCACCGAGGAGAAGTGGATACCGACCTGATTCCCCGTCCGGTGCATTCGCGTCAGGACGGTTACCGCACAGGCATCAAGGAGGACAGCACATGTACGGAGGAAGAGGCCTCGGCATAGGTGGCACGGGCGGCGGGGCGGCCCTGGCCGCGACCGGCGTCGCGATGAACAGCATGGCCATGATGGTGGCCGCGACCACGCTGATCGCGGCCGGACTCGCGCTCGTGAAGCTCATGCCGCGCCGCCGCTGACCCACACCCGGGCGGCGTGTCACATCCCGTCGAGGGGTGCGGCCGTGTGGCCCAGGTCGGAGATCACCTCTCGCGGCCTGGGCCTTTGCCATGGGCACGCACGCCGGGCGCATCCGACCCCCCGCGCGCCTCCCGGACGATCGCCCCGCCTGCCCCCACCTCAGGAGTGCATCCGCGCACCCTTGAGCTTGGCATGAGCAGCCGAGCCGGAGGTCTGAAGCCAACGCCCTCTTCGGGCTGGTGGCCCATGGTGAACCCGCCCGTCCCCCACACCGCCGGCCGATCAAACCGCGTCGGCGCCACACCTGGAGGGGCCGCGGCACCGGCAAGCTGAGTACTTGTACGGATACTCGGGTGCCGTCGGGCGACGCTAGCCTCATGCGCGTACGAAAGCTGTCCAGGGGGGGACAACGTTGACTGACATCAAGGTCGATCCGGCCGCACTGCGCGCTTCAGCCGGTCTGGCCCGTGCCATCGCCGAAGAGCTGGCCACGCCATTCGAGTCGGTGGTCAGGACCAGCTCCGCAGCGGCGGCTGTACTCGCAGGCTGGTCCGTGGCAGACGAGCTGGGTGAACTTCCAAAGGCTGGGCACCCATGGACCCGGCAAGATCAGCCGAGTGGTGGAAGTCACTGACGCCAGATCAACAGAAGAGCTACCTGACGCTTCATCCTGAACAGGTCGGTCGCCTCGACGGCCTGCCGTCCGCCGTCCGGGACGAGGCGAACCGGCTTTTCCTGGAACAGCAGAACGACGCACTCCATGTGGGCAAGGCACAGGATTTCGGGATCACCCAGAACGAGTTCAACGCGCGCGCCAACGCCGTAAGGGAGTTGAAGGAGAAGCTGGACGCTTCTGACGGAGACACCAACGGCCGTGAACTCCTGCTACTGGGAATCGATCCGAAGGGCGATGGCAGAACGATCGTCGCCATGGGAAACCCGGAAACAGCCGACCACACCGCCGTTCTGGTCCCGGGACAGCGACCACTCTTGCCAGTGTGCCCGGTCAGATCGAAGGCATCGGCGCACGGAAACAACATCAAGATCGATACTCACGGACACAGCGGCTACTGGGATCAGGCCAGCGCCAGCCTGTTGAATCAAGGGAAGATCATCGCGGGAAGGCCTCCGGCCACGGTCGACAAGGAATCCCAGGTCGATCCCGAAACCGTCTATCCCGGCGGTCTGTGACGGAGCCGGCCGAACAGGAGAGTACTCGGATGACCAATCCCGCCGGTTCGGCTCGACGAACCCGCCGTCCCGTGCCAGTAGGACTCATGAACAAGCTCGGACCGAAAACAGCGATGGTGGCCGTGACCGTCTGCGTCACGGCTCTTCTAGGAGGATGCGTGTCCCAGGACGGCAAGGACGCCAAACCGCCCACCATGGACAAGAAGGACTCCCAGGCCTGGGCACGGCAGATGACCGAGTACATGGCTCAGGCCGCCGGCATCCAACTCAACCTGGCGTCGATCAACCCGTACTTCAGCCGATGCGTCGGAAAGAACGACGAGCTGGCCGATGACGACAGATACACGCTCACCTACTACGTCGACAGCACCGTCCCGGTCGCCCAGCACCCCGACGCGGTGCGGAAGATCCGGGAGATGTTGGAAGGACGCGGTCTCGACGTGGAGAGCTATCGCGAATACGTGGACGGAAAGCCGGAGGCCCTTCTCTACGCGAGGCAGCCAGCCAGCCGGTACCTGGTGTCAGCATCGACGTCAGGGGGGCAGGACCGAATGTTGTTCACCGTCGGAACCCCGTGTCTCCTGCCGGGCACGCCGAGCGCGTCGGCAGCACCTTCGTAGACGGGAGCGTCGGCCGCCCGCGCTCCTCAGGGGTGCATCCGCGCACCCTTGAGGACCTTGTCCACCGCGTTGCGGGGACCGTGGACGGCCATTCCCACCAGGTCGAGACGGTCCCTGCCCACGGCCCGGACGGCCGCCCGGTTGTCCCGGTCGTTTCCGGTGCCGAACAGGTCCGAGGTGAACACGGCGGTCGGGAGCGAGCGGGACGACGCACGGCCGTGCGCGCCGGCCAGCACCTCCTTCGTGCCCTGGAAGACCAGCACGGGCTGGCGGAACATCGGCAGGTACGCGGTGTCGTCGGCGTCCGCGTAGGGCTCGCCGATCACCTCGGGTGACACCGTGCCGAGGCCGCTGACCAGGAAGGCGGTGACGTTCAGCCGCTGCCAGGGCTCCAGGTCGTCGCGCAGCAGTACGGCGATCTTCGTGTCGAAGCGGACGGGCGCGCCCTCGGCGAGGGGCGTGCTCCCGGCAACGGGCGTGAGCTCGGCGGCGGCTGTGCTCCCGGCCGCCGCATCGGTCGCGGCGCCGGTCCGGGTCTCGGTCTGATCGGTCGTGTCCATGCCCCGAGACTGCCGGGTGCACCCCCGCGCCGTCTTGTACGTTTCTTGCATGGCATCCCGGCAGGACATCGCTGCTTGGCGCCCTTCGGTCCCGGGCGTCGAGGAGGTCTTCCACGCCCACTTCGTCGAGCACGCGTACCCGATGCACGTCCACGACGCCTGGACGCTGCTGATCGTCGACGACGGCGCCGTCCGCTACGACCTGGACCGCCACGAGCGCGGCACCCCGAGCGACACCGTCAGCCTGCTCCCGCCGCAGGTCCCGCACAACGGCTCGCCCGCCACCGCTGACGGCTTCCGCAAGCGGGTCCTGTACCTCGACATGACACAGCTGGACGAGCGCTTCATCGGCCCGGCGGTCGACAGTCCCGACCTGGGCGACCCCCTCCTGCGCCTGCGCATCGGGCAGTTGCACACCGTCCTCGCCGGACGGGGTGACGAACTGGAGGCGGAGAGCCGGCTGGCCCTCATCAGCCAGCGCCTGCGCGAGCACCTGCGCCCCGGGCTGACCGTCGCCCCCGCGGCGCCCGGCGGCGCCGTGGCCCGGAACCTGCGCGACCTCCTGGACGGGCGACTGCTCGAAGGCGTCACCCTCGACGAGGCCGCCCGCCTGCTGCACGCCCACCCCGCGCATCTGGTGCGCGCCTTCAGCGCGGCGTTCGGCATCGCGCCGCACCAGTACGTCACGTCCCGCCGGGTCGACCTCGCCCGCCGCCTGCTCCTCGCCGGACAACCCCCGGGCGAGGTGGCGACCGCCGCCGGCTTCTACGACCAGTCGCACCTCACCCGGCACTTCAAGCGGATCCTGGGCACGACCCCGGGCCGGTACGTCCGTTGCGGAGCCGTACGGGCTCCCGCCCCGGCCGACGTGCCGGCAGGCCGACCGGCCGGGGCGAGCTCCGTGGCGCCGACGGGCCTGGCCACCGTCCGGTGACCGGGGTGACCGGTTCGCGCCGGCGCACGGAACCACCAGTTGACCACACCGACGGGCGGATCCCACCGGAAACCGGAACCCGACCGGGAACACGCCGGCGCACCGACGGGCACGGCCGGTGCCGCCGCACGGCGGGAGGGCCGGAACCCGGCCGAGCAGGATCGGATTTCACTGGCATGTACGCCGCCGACCTGCCACCATGCGCGGATGATCACCCTCGCCGACGAACTCGGCCACCTCTCCTACACCGTCACCGGTGACGGCTCACCCGTCGTCCTCGTGCACGCCGGCGTCGCCGACCACCACATGTGGGACGCGGTCGTGCCGGCCCTCGCGCAGCGGTACACCGTGATCCGGTACGACCTGCGGGGCTTCGGCGAATCCGCCGTCCCGACCGGCGAGTTCAGCGAGACCGACGACCTGCGGCGGCTGCTGGACCACCTCGGCCACGAGCGGGTCCACCTCGTCGGTGCCTCCTGGGGCGGCCGGGTGTCGGTGGGCTTCACCCTCGCCCATCCCGGGCGGGTGCGGTCGCTGGCCCTGCTGGCCGCGCCGTGGCCCGGGTACGACTGGTCGGCGGACATGATCGCGTACGACGAGGCCGAGACCGCGGCGCTGGAGGCGGGCGACCTGGACACCGCCGTCGACGTCAACCTCGACATGTGGCTGCGCGGCGCGGGCCGCGGCTGGGCGGAGGTCGACCCCGCGCTGCCCGCGCGGCTGCGGGGCCCGATGCGGACGGCGCTGGCGAACCAGGAGGCCGTGGGCGAGCTCTCCCGGGGCGTCTCGGGCAACGAGCTCGCCGCCGTCACCGCCCCCACCCTGGTCGGCGTGGGACTGCACGACAACGCCGACTTCCGGGCCATCGCCCACCGCTACGCCCGCGAGATCCCCGGCGCGGCGCTGGTCGAGTTCCCGGACGCGGCCCACCTGATCGCCGTCGAGTCGCCCGCCGAACTCACCGCCGCCCTCGGGTCGTTCCTGGCCGCGCAGGGCTGACGCGGCAGGCAGTCGGGCGACGGGCGCGCTACCCGGCCGCCGGGGAGCCCAACTGCTCCAGTCGCTCCAGCCGCTCCCGCGTCTCCGTGCAGCGCGGGGTGTAGACGACCAGCCGGGAGCCGACCCGGGGGCCGAGCCACAGGCCCGTGTAGTCGAAGCTGAGCAGGCCGGTGCCGGGGACGAGGAAGCGCTTGACGCCGTTGCCGGGCCGCTCCACCTCGTGACGCTCCCAGGCCGCCTCGAAGTCCGGGGAGGCCTTCCGCAACCGGGCGAGCAGGGCCTTCCAGGCGGGCTCGGCGCTGTGGTCGGCCATCGCGGAGCGGAACCGGGCCACCATGCCCTCGCGCTCGACCTCGACGTCCACCAGGACGTCGCGGAAGCGCGAGGGCGTGAAGGCCATCCAGAGCAGGTTGCGGTCCTCGAAGGGCTGCGCGTCCAAGTCCCCGGCCAGGTGGGTGTAGGCGCGGTTGTGGGCCAGCACGTCGTACCGGCTGTTGACCACCGCGGCGGGCATCGACCCGAACTGGTCCAGCATCAGCCGCACCGCCGGCGTCACCGTGGCGCACTCCAGCACCGGTGACGGGTCGTCGGCGCCGGCGAGCGCGAACAGGTGCGCCCGCTCGTTGCGGTCCAGCAGCAGCGCCCGGGCGACCGCGTCCAGGACCTGTACGGAGACCTGGATCGCGCGGCCCTGCTCCAGCCAGGTGTACCAGGTGACCCCGACGGCGGCGAGCTGCGCGACCTCCTCCCGGCGCAGGCCGGGCGTGCGGCGGCGGCCGGTCGTGGGCAGGCCGACCTGGTCGGGGGCGATCCGCTCGCGGCGGCTGCGCAGGAAGGCCGCCAGCTCGTGCCGGCGCGCCTCGGCGGGGGCGGCGTTCGCAGCGGCTTCGGAACGGGTGCCGGCGGGTACGGTGCTGAGGCTCATGGAGACCAGCATGCTCCTCCTCGGAGCCGGTTGCCAGGTACTTCTTATACCTGGATAAAGACACTCTGGTACCAGGGTGCGCCGAGGCCGATCGTGGTACTCGTGACCCAGCCACCCGTAGCCGTCCAGACCGCCGCCCCGCACCCCGGGCGAACCGCCACCGCACCCGCCACCGCCGGCGATCCCGGCAGCCGCACCCAAACTGCCGGAACCCCCGCCGCCGGCACCCTGGGCACCGCCGGACTCGTCACCGTCCTGCTCGGTGCCTTCCTGCCGATGCTCGACTTCTTCATCGTCAACGTCGCCCTCCCCTCCATCGACCAGGACCTCGCCGCCGGCCCGGCCGTCCTGGAGCTGGTCGCCGCCGGGTACGGCATCGCGTTCGCCGTCCTGCTCGTCCTCGGCGGACGGCTCGGCGACGCCTTCGGCCGCCGTCGGCTGTTCGTCGCCGGCGCCGCCGCCTTCGCCCTCACCTCGCTCGCCTGCGGCCTCGCCCCCGGCGCCTGGACCCTGGTCGCCGCCCGCGCCGCCCAGGGCGCCTCCGCCGCACTACTGCTCCCCCAGGTGCTCGGCACCATCACCGCCGCCACCGGCGGCGCCCGCCGGGCCAGGGCGCTGAGCGTCTACGGCGCGGTCGGCGGCCTCTCGGTGGTGATCGGCCAGGTGCTCGGCGGCATGCTGGTCGCCGCCGACCTGTTCGGCACCGGATGGCGCTCGGTCTTCCTGCTCAACGTCCCGTTCGCCCTGCTCACCCTGGTGCTCGCGGTGCGGTACGTGCCGGAGAGCCGCGCCGCCCGGGCCGCCCGCCTGGACCTGCCCGGCACCGCCCTGCTGACGGCCTCGCTGCTGGCGCTGCTGGTGCCGCTGATGGAGGGCCGCGCCGTGGGCTGGCCGCTGTGGACGTGGCTGCTGCTCGCCCTGTTCCCCGTCCTGGCCACCGCCTTCGTCCGGTTCGAGCGGCGCTCGGAGCGGGCCGGGGGCACGCCGCTCGTCCCGCCGTCCCTGCTGCGGATCCCCGAGATGCGGCGGGGCCTCGGCATCGCCCTGCCGTACTTCGCCGGCTTCGGCGGCTTCATGTTCGTGGTCGCGGTCGCCCTCCAGCAGGGCCTGCGGCTGGGCCCGGTCGCGGCCGGCTGGGCCCTGGTGCCGATGGCCGTCGGGTACTTCGGCGCCTCACTGTCCGGCCCGCGCCTGGTCGGGCGCTTCGGCAGCCGGGTACTGGCCGCGGGCGCGGTCGTCCAGGCGCTCGGCCTGGCCACCCTCGCCGCCACGGTGCTCGCCGACTGGGCGCACTTCTCCCCGCTGCGGATGGCGCCGGGGGTCGCCCTGGCGGGCATCGGCCAGGGTCTGATCGGCACGCCGCTTTTCCGGGTCGTCCTCTCCAAGGTCTCGCCGGAGCGGGCGGGCGTCGGCAGCGGCGTCCTGGCGACCGCCCAGCAGTCCAGCCTCGCCCTGGGGGTGGCCACCCTCGGCACCCTCTACCTCACGCTCTCGCCCTCGCTCGGCATGAGCCACGCGCTCGCCCTCGTCCTCGGCATCCAGCTGCTGGGATCCTTCACCATCCTCGGCCTCAGCCTGCGACTGCCGCGCACGGTCGGGTGAGCGGGAGTCGGCGGACAGGCCTCCGGCCGGTCACGGCCGGGGCCGCGGGAGCCCGGGGCGGGGCAAATCCACGCGCCCGGCACCGGCCCCCGGTGCGAGGATGACCGCATGACCAGCGCACAGCCCCCCGCGACCCGACCCGCCACACCCTCCGAGACCCGTACCCGCGAGGAGCTCACCGCTCTGGTGGCGGCCGGCGCCCGCCCGAAGTACCTGCTGTTCTGGGGCCACCGGCCGCAGCCGAACGGTCGGATCGGCCCGGGGGCGCTGAGCCAGTGGTGGCCGTCGCCGTTCGTCGTCGACGGCGAGCGGTACGCGACGGCCGAGCACTGGATGATGGCCGGCAAGGCGCGGATGTTCGGCGACGAGCAGATGGTGCCGCGGATCCTCGCCGCCCGAACGCCCGCCGAGGCCAAGGCACTCGGCCGGCAGGTGCGCGGCTTCGACGACAGGCGCTGGACGGCCGAGCGGTTCGAGCTGGTGGTCGCGGGCAGCGTCGCCAAGTTCCAGCAGGACGGGGCGCTGCTGTCCTACCTGCTGGGCACCGCGCAGCGCGTTCTGGTGGAGGCCAGTCCGGTGGACCGGATCTGGGGCGTGGGACTGGCGGCCGACCACGACGACGTGCTGAAGCCCGCGCAGTGGCGGGGGCTCAACCTGCTGGGGTTCGCCCTGATGGCCGCCCGCGAGCGGCTGTCCGCCTGAGGGCCCGGCAGTGCCCGGTGTTCCGCTGCTGATCGACGCCACCGTGGCGGTCTCCGTGCTGACCGCCCTGGTGCTCGCGCCCGGGGTCGTCGGACCCGCACCCGGCGAGGCCGCGCCGCAGTCCGCGCCGCAGTCCCCCGCGAGGCCGCGCCCGGCCGGACGGTGGACCGTTCACCGGCCGGATCGGTGGGCCGGACGGTGGACCGGTCACCGGCCGGCCCGGACGGTCGGCCCCGGGGCGGCGCTGGCCGTGGTGATCGCCCTGCTCTACCTGAACCAGCTGGCGGTCACCGTGTACGTGCTGCGCGAGCACGGCGGCGACCCCTCCTTCATCGCCCGCCACCTGCCCGCCGGCTGGTTCTCGCTCGCCGACGGCAACGCGCCGGTGCGGTGGCTCGCGGCGCACTGGCCGGCGCCGCGGCTGCTCGCGCCGTCCGTCCTGCGCGTCCCGGCGCTCCTGGAACTGCCCTTCGTCCTCCTGGCGTTCGCCACCGTGCTGCGGACGCTCGACACCGGCCTGTACCGGCGGGTGGCCCGCTCCCCGCTGATCCGGCTCGCCGCCGCCTCGTACACGGTGGCGTTCTGCGCGGTCGAGTGGCAGCTGCACAACCCGTACACGGTCGACGACATCCTCCTCCGGGTGCTGTCGGCCCTCGTGACCCCCGCCCTGATCGCCGCCCTGGCGGCCCGCGACGCCGGCCCGCCCCGGCCGGCCGGCGCCGCCGGGCTGCTGCTGTTCGGCGTCTCGCTGTGGGCCCTCGGCCGCCTGGTGCTGGCCCTCTACGACACCGCCCTGCTCTACGACATGAGCCGGATCGGCGCCGAACTCCCCGCCGCCGCCCTGGCGCTGGCCGTACTCGCCGCCGCCCACCGGGCCCGGGCCGCACTGCCCGCCGACGGCCCGGAGCCGGGGCCGGCCGTGCGGGCCCTGGCAACCGGACTGCGCCGGGGGCTGGTGCTGTTCCTGGTGCCCGCCCTGGCCGTGCGGTACGGGGTGGACTTCGCCACCCCGGAGATCGCCGTAGCCGGGGGCGCGGTCGTCCTGCTCGCCGCCGCCGCGCCCGCCCTGCGGGCCGGCACCGCGGGCCGCCGACCACCGATCGGGCGGCTCGCCCTCGCCGCCGGCGCCGGACTCGCCGCCGCGTACCCGGCGGCCAGCCGGGTGAGCGACGCGTACTACGAGGCCGGCCTGCTGCGCGCCGCCGGCGCCTTCCTGCTGACCGCCGTCGCCGTGGCCGCGCTCGCCGACCGGGCCGCGGGCCCCGCCCGCGAGCGCGGGCGAACCGCGCGCACCGGCGCGGGCCCCCGGCGCGTTGGGGCGCCGGACGCCCGTTCCTCCCCGGACCGAAAAGAAGCGGACTCACTGCCGTAACACGCCCGCCGTATCGCCCCGCGAGGATGACCGGCAGTCAGGGTCGGGGCGCGGTGGAGAGGTCGGATCGGCGCGATGACGGTGCACCAGAAGAGCAACCTCCGCCCGTCGGTGGAGCAGGACGCCCAGGCACTGCGGGCCGAACTCGACGAGCTGCTGCGCGCCAGGCAGTACGCCACGCAGCGCGAACGCCGGCTCAGCGAGGCCGTGCGGGCGGTCAGCCTGCCGGGCCGGGACCACGGCTACGCCCAGCCGCAGCAGCAGCCCGATCCCGAGCTGCTGCGCCAGCTCGACCACGCCAGGCAACTGCGCGAGGGGCTCGGCTCGCGCTGCCTGGAACTCAGCGAGCGCCTGCTCACCGTCGAGGACCGCCTCCGGCGCCAGGACGCGACCCCGGCCCCGGCGCCGACACCGGCCGCGACCCCCGCACCGGCACCCGAGCCCCGGCGCAGGCGGCCCACCGGCGCCCGGTTCGGCGGCGCGTACGAGCAGGAGCCGGCCGCACCTCCCGGGCCGGCGCTCCCGGCCGCCCCGCCGGCGGCAGCCGCCCCGCGCGCCACCGGTGCCCGGTTCGGCGGCGTACGGGCCACCGAGGCGGCCCCCGCACCCGCTGACACCCCCGCGGCGGCCCCCGCGGCCGCCGGCCGGCCCGCGGAGGGCGGCCACCCCGCCGCCCCCCGACCGGCCGCGCCCCAGCCGCGCACCTCCGCCGAACTCGCCGGCCTCGCCGAGCGGATCGCCGGCCTGCACCGGCGCGGCTCCGCCCAGGAGTCGGCCGCCCTGGTCGCCCAGGCCGCCGTGACCCTCGCCCCCGCCGACGTCGCCGGACTGACCTCGCTGCTGCGCGCCGGCGGCCCGGCCGGCGCCGCCGCCTACCTGGCCCGCGCGGTCGCGCACGGCGACCCCGGCCACGCCGCCGACACCCTCGCCGAGCTCCGCCGGGCCTCCCTGATCACCGAGGCGGCGGAGCTGTTCCACGCCCTGTGGGGCTACCCCGCCGCCACCCTGCCGGAGTTGCTGGCCGCGCTGGAGCGCTCCGGGCAGGGCGCCGACGGGCAGACCCTGCTCTGGGAGTGGGGCTCCGCGCCACCCGCCGAACTCGCCGCGCTGGCCGGGCTGCTGCACGCCGCCGAACGCCACGGCGACACCCGGACCCTGCTGCGCCAGGCCGCCGCCCGGCCCGTCCCGGAGGTGTCCGCCCTGATCGCCGTCCTGGCGGAGCCGCTGACCGGCGCCCTGCTGCGGGAGCTGGCCGCGCTGCGGCAGCCGACCGAGCTGGCCCTGGTCGGCGCGACCCTCACCACCGACCCCGGCCGGTACGGCGCGCTGCTGGCGGCCCTCGCCGAGGGCGATCCGAGCCGTCAGCGGGCCACCGCGGCCGCCCTGCGCGCGGCCGGGCTGCCGACGGCGGCCGAGGCGCCCCGCTCCCGGCGCTCCCGGCGCTGATCCCCCGTCCCGCTGCCCGGCCGGCCGGGCAGCGGGACGGGCCCGAACGCGAAGGCCCCCCGTCGCCGCGATGGCGTACGGGGGCCTTGGGCGTGCTGTCAGCAGCCGATCAGACGGCTCGCCAGGTAGGTCTTGACCTGGTCGAGCGAGACCCGCTCCTGCGCCATGGTGTCGCGGTCACGAATGGTGACGGCGTTGTCCTCCAGGGTGTCGAAGTCGACCGTGACGCAGAACGGCGTACCGATCTCGTCCTGGCGGCGGTAGCGCTTGCCGATCGCGCCGGCGTCGTCGAACTCGACGTTCCACGCGGTCCGCAGGTCGGCGGCGAGGCCGCGCGCCTTCGGCGAGAGGTCGGCGTTGCGCGACAGCGGCAGCACGGCGACCTTGACCGGCGCCAGGCGCGGGTCCAGGCGCATGCCGACGCGCTTCTCCATGACGCCCTTGGCGTTGGGCGCCTCGTCCTCGAAGTACGCGTCGAGCAGGAAGGCCAGCATCGCGCGGTTGAGGCCCGCCGCCGGCTCGATGACGTACGGGAAGTACCGCTCGCCGGACTCCTGGTCGAAGTACTTGAGGTCCTGGCCGGAGTGCTCGCTGTGCACCGTGAGGTCGTAGTCGGTGCGGTTGGCCACGCCCTCCAGCTCGGAGAACTCGGTGCCGCCGAAGTTGAAGCGGTACTCGATGTCCACCGTGCGCTTGGCGTAGTGGGACAGCTTCTCCTTCGGGTGCTCGAAGAAGCGCATGTTCTCGGTCTTCATGCCGAGGCCCACGTACCAGTCCCAGCGCTGCTGGAGCCAGTACTCGTGCCACTGCTCGTCCTCGCCCGGCTTGACGAAGAACTCCATCTCCATCTGCTCGAACTCGCGGGTGCGGAAGATGAAGTTGCCGGGCGTGATCTCGTTGCGGAAGCTCTTGCCGGTCTGGGCGATGCCGAACGGCGGCTTCTTGCGCGAGGTCTGCTGGACGGCCTTGAAGTTGGTGAAGATGCCCTGCGCGGTCTCGGGGCGCAGGTAGGCCAGGCCGGAGGCCTCCTCGGTGACACCGAGGTGGGTCTTCAGCATGCCCGAGAACTCCTTGGGCTCGGTGAAGGAGCCCTTGTTCCCGCAGTTGGGGCAGTTGAGGTCGGCGAGGCCGTTGGCCGGCAGCTTGCCGTGCTTGGCCTCGTACGCCTCCTCCAGGTGGTCCGCGCGGAACCGCTTGTGGCAGGAGAGGCACTCGGTCAGCGGGTCGTTGAACGTGGCGACGTGACCGGAGGCCTCCCAGACCTCGCGGGCGAGGATCACCGACGAGTCGAGCCCGACGACGTCCTCCCGCGCGGTGACCATCGAACGCCACCACTGGCGCTTGATGTTCTCCTTGAGCTCGACACCCAGCGGTCCGTAGTCCCAGGCGGCGCGCTGGCCACCGTAGATCTCGCTGCAGGGGTAGACGAAGCCACGGCGCTTGCTCAGGCTGACGATCGTGTCGATCTTGTCGGCGGCCACAGTGCTCTCTTCAGTACGACGGCACGGTCAGGGCACGGCTGGTTGCTCGTACCCGAATACCTCAGGTTACCGGCCATACGGGTACCGGGTTCAAATCGGTATCGGCGACGAGGCACCGGCCCGGTGACGCCCCGGCGCCGGAGCGGCCCGGAGGGGGCTCGCCCGGGCGGGCGGATTCACTGCTCCGAACGAGTGAGTTGACAATCATTTCCACATAAGATGAGAATGGTTGTCATGACGATGATCCGACGCACCCCCCGCTCCATAGCCCTGGCCGCCGCGGCCTTGATCGGTGCCCTCGCCCTGTCCGCCTGCGGCGGCAGCAGCAGCGCCAAGGGCTCGGACGGCAAGCTGGACGTCGTCGCCTCCTTCTACCCGATGGAGTTCCTCGCCGCGCAGATCGGCGGCGAGCACGTGAGGATCACCGACCTGACCGCGGCCGGCGTCGAGCCGCACGAGCTCGAACTCACCGCCAAGCAGGTCGCCGCCGTCCAGAAGGCCGACGCGGTGCTCTACCTCAAGGGCCTGCAGCCCACCGTCGACCAGGCCGTCGGCCAGACCCACGCCAAGCACCTGGTGGACGCCACCGCCGCCAGCCCGCTGGTCGACCACCACCTCGACGAGGGCACCGAGGAGGCCGCCGGCCACCCGCACGAGGGCCCCGCCGGCGACCCGCACATCTGGCTCGACCCCACCCGCTACGCGGCGGTCGCCAGGAGCGTCGGCGCCGAGTTCGCCAAGGCCGACCCCGGCCACGCCGCCGAGTACGCCGCGAACACCGACGCCCTGGTCGACAAGCTCACCGCGCTGGACCGGCAGTTCCAGGACGGCCTGCGGAACGTCACGTCGCGGACCTTCGTCACCAGCCACGCCGCCTTCGGCTACCTCGCCGAGCACTACGGCCTCACCCAGGTGGCCATCAACGGCGTCGACCCCGAGGCCGAGCCCACCCCGGCCCGGCTCGCCGAGGTCCAGAAGGCCGCCCGGGACAACGGCGCCACCACGATCTTCTTCGAGACCCTGGTCAGCCCCAAGCTCGCCGACACCGTCGCCAAGGACCTCGGCCTGAAGACCGCCGTCCTCGACCCGATCGAGGGGATCAAGCCCCCCGCCGACGGCGCGCCGGCCGGCGACTACCTGACGATCATGAAGCAGAACCTCACCAACCTGCAGGCCGCGCTCGGCGCCACCAGCTGACGGGACACCACACCCCATGCTCCAGAACACCTCGAAGGACGTCACACCCCCGACGGACTCCGACCCGACGCGGCCCCCCGGCACCCCCGGGGCGGCCGCGCCCGCGGTCGTCCGCCTCGGCGGCGCCGTCGCCTCCCTCGGCGGACGACCCGTGCTGCGCGGCGTGGACCTCACCGTGCGACCGGGCGAGGTCGTCGCCCTGCTCGGCGCCAACGGCTCGGGCAAGTCCACCACCGTCAAGAGCGTGATCGGCGCCGTGCCGCTGGAACGCGGCACCCTGGAGCTGTTCGGCACCCCGTTCGCCAGGTTCCGGCAGTGGCACCGGATCGGCTACGTCCCGCAGCGCACCACGGCCGCCGGCGGCGTGCCCGCGACCGTCCGCGAGGTGGTCTCCACCGGCCGCCTCCCCCAGCACCGGCTGCTGCCCTTCCGCCGCCGGGACCGCGAGGCGGTGGACCGGGCCCTCGCCGCCGTCGGCATGCTCGACCGGGCCGGGGACGGCGTCGCCGACCTCTCCGGCGGCCAGCAGCAGCGGGTGCTGATAGCCCGCGCGCTGGTCGGCTCCCCCGACCTGCTGATCATGGACGAGCCGATGGCCGGCGTCGACGCCGCCAGCCAGCAGGTGCTCGCCGACACCCTGCGCAGCGAGGTCGCCCGCGGCGCCGCCGTCCTGCTCGTCCTGCACGAACTCGGGCCGCTGGAGCCGCTGATCGACCGCGTCGTGCTGCTGCGCGACGGCTGCGTCGCCCACGACGGCCCGCCCGTGCCGAACACCGGCCTGCACGCGCTGCCCGGCCACGACCACGTCCACCCGCACGCGGACGAGACCCACCTGACCACCACCGGACTGACGATCACCCCGGGGCTGCCGGCATGACCGAGATGCTCTCCTACGACTTCATGCAGCGGGCCCTGCTCGCCGCCGTCCTGGTCGGGATCACCGCACCCGCCGTCGGCATCTACCTCGTGCAGCGCCGCCAGGCCCTGCTCGGCGACGGCATGGGACACGTCGCGATGACCGGCGTCGGCCTCGGCTTCATCTTCCAGACCAGCCCGGTCTGGATGGCCGTGCTGGTCTGCGTGCTCGGCGCCGTCGTCATGGAGCTGGTCCGCTCCCGCGGCAACCAGCGCGGCGACATCGCCCTCGCCATGCTCTTCTACGGCGGCATGGCCTGCGGCAAACTGCTGGTCTCGCTCTCCGCCCAGGCCGGCTCCGGCAGCCTGGAGAGCTACCTCTGGGGCTCCATCCTCACCGTCGCCCCCGCCGACCTGCTCACCATCGCGGTGCTCGGCGCCGTGGTCATCGCCGTCACCGTCGGACTGCGCCGCCAGCTCTTCGCCATCTGCCAGGACGAGGAGTTCGCCCGGGTCACCGGCCTGCCGGTCCGCCTGCTCAACCTGCTGCTCGCGGTGATGGCAGCCGTCACCGTCACGGTCGCCATGCGGGTGGTCGGCCTGCTGCTGGTCAGCGCCCTGATGGTGGTGCCGGTGGTCGCCGCCCAGCAGCTGACCCGCTCCTTCGCCGCCACCCAGGCCGCCGCCATCGCCCTCGGCGTGGTCGTCTCGCTGGCCGGCGTGGCCGGCTCGTACCAGGCCGACGTGCCCTCCGGGCCCGCCATCGTGCTGCTCGCCATCCTGGTGTTCGCCGTGTTCAGCGCCGTCTCCGCGCCGCTCGCCCGGCGCCGCCACCGCACCCCGGCCGACCGCGGCCCCGAGGTCTGCGACGTACGGCTGCCGGGCCAGGGCGCCGCCGCCGAGAACAGCCCCGCGCCGAGCGGGCCGACGAGCGGAGCAGGGCTGGCACAATGAGGTGCGAGATGACCCCACCCCCAGGAGGACCCACGGTGACCACCGCAGGCCCGACGCCGCGCGCCCGATCGACCCGGCAGCGAGCCGCCGTCTCGGCGGCCCTGGACGAGATCGAGGACTTCCGCAGCGCGCAGGAACTGCACGACATGCTCAAGCACCGCGGTGACTCGGTCGGCCTGACCACCGTCTACCGCACCCTGCAGTCCCTCGCCGACGCCGGCGAGGTCGACGTGCTGCGCACCGCCGACGGCGAGGCCGTCTACCGGCGGTGCAGCAGCGGGCACCACCACCACCTGGTCTGCCGTCACTGCGGCGCCACCGTGGAGGTGGAGGGGCCGGCCGTCGAGCGCTGGGCCAACGCCGTCGCCGCCGAGCACGGCTTCAGCGACATCGCGCACACCCTGGAGATCTTCGGCACCTGCGCCGAGTGCGCCGCCAAGGCCTGAGCCGGACGCACGAAGGCCCACGGGACGTCTCCCGTGGGCCTTCGTGCGTCCGCGGACGCTCAGCGCTGGGTCGGCACCTCGGCGGTGGCATCCGCCGGGACCTCGTTCGGCAGGGCGCCGCCGAAGCGCCGGTCGCGCATCGCGTACTGCTCGCAGGCCCGCCACAGGTCGCGGCGGTCGAAGTCCGGCCAGAGCACGTCCTGGAACACGAACTCGGCGTACGCGGACTGCCAGAGCAGGAAGTTGGAGGTGCGCTGCTCGCCGCTGGGACGCAGGAAGAGGTCCACGTCCGGCATGTCCGGGTGGTACATGTACTTGGCGACGGTCTTCTCGTTGACCTTCTTCGGGTCGAGCTTGCCGGCCGCGACATCGGCCGCGATGGCCGCCGCCGCGTCCGCGACCTCGGCCCGGCCGCCGTAGTTGACGCACATGTAGAGCGTCACGGCGTCGTTGTCCCTGGTCTGCTCCTCGGCGACCTGCAGCTCCTGCACCACGCTCTTCCAGAGCTTGGGCATCCGGCCGGCCCAGCGGACCCGCACGCCCATCGCGTCCATCTCGTCGCGGCGGCGGTGGATGACGTCCCGGTTGAAGTTCATCAGGAACTTCACCTCCTCCGGGGACCGCTTCCAGTTCTCGGTGGAGAAGGCGTAGAGCGAGATGTTCTTCACGCCCAGCTCGATGGCGCCCTTGAGCACGTCGAGCACCACGCTCTCGCCGACCTTGTGCCCCTCGGTGCGGGGCAGCCCGCGCTCCTTGGCCCAGCGGCCGTTCCCGTCCATCACGATGGCGACGTGGCCGGGCACCAGCTCGCCGGGGATCTTCGGCGGCTGGGCGCCGCTCGGATGCGGGGTCGGGGGGAGGTACTGCCGCTGCTTGCTGCCGCCGAAGAGCCGTCGCGCTGCCATGCTTACTTCTCCACGTATCTCATCGAGCGGATTCCCCGCTCCAGGTGCCACTGCAGATAGGCCGCGACCAGGCCGCTGCCCTCCCGCCAGTACCGCGGCTCGCAGGCATCGGCCGTCTGCCAGTCCCCTGACAGCAGCGAGCCGAGCAGTACCAGTGTCTCAGGGGAGGGTACGGCACAGCCGGGCACCCGGCAGTCCCCGCAGAGCACTCCGCCGGCCTGGAGCGAGAAGAACCGGTTGGGTCCTTCGAGCCCGCACTTCGCGCAGTCGGTGAAGCTCGCGCCGTATCCGTTGACCGCCAGCGAGCGCAGCAGGAACGCGTCCAGGACGAGATGCGACTCGTGCTGCCCGGCCGCGAGCGTCCGCAGGCCGCCCACCAGCAGCAGGTACTGCTGGACGGCCGGCTCGCCCTCGTTCTCGGCGAAACGTTCCGCCGTCTCCAGCATCGCCGTGCCGGCCGTGTAGCGGCCGTAGTCGGCGACGATCGGGCCGCCGTACGGCGCGATCGTCTCCACCTGGGTGCAGAGCGGCAGACCGCGGCCGATCAGGTCGCTGCCGCGGCTGAAGAACTGCACGTCCACGTGCGAGAACGGCTCCAGCCGGGCGCCGAACTTGGACTTGGTCTTGCGCACGCCGCGCGCCACGGCCCGGACCCTGCCGTGCCGGCGGGTGAGCAGCGTGATGATCCGGTCGGCCTCGCCGAGCTTCTGCGCGCGCAGCACCACGCCGTCGTCCCGGAACAGGCTCATGCCGCGCCCCCGCCGGTCGGGCACGGGCCGCCGGCCGGGCACGGCCCGTCGGGGAGCACGACGCCGTCGAGGAGCGCGGGGCCGTCGAACAGTGTGGGCATCCCCCCATTCTCGCGTACCCGCGGCGCGCCCCGGGCAGCCAGGGCGAGACCGGCACCGGGCCGGGGGCAGCCGTGAGCCCGCACCGGGGCGTGGGGGGACGTCCACCGGTACGGGTCGCGGCGGGGCCCGAGGATGGGGCGCCGCCCGGCCGCGGGCCGGGGGCGGTACGGGCCCTGCTCTCGGAGGGACGGGAGGACTCCCGGACGGACGGTCAGTGCGCGGCGCGGGTGGCCGCCTCCAGCAGCGAGCCGACCTGCTCCTCGCCGAGGCCAAGGCACCGGCCGACGGCGGCCAGCGCCTCGCGCTCCTGCGGCAGGTACCGGCCGTCGGCCAGCGCGATCCAGGCGCCCTGCAGCAGCAGTCGCTCGCGGCCCTGCTGGGCGAGGTGCGGAGTGAGAGGTTCGAGGGCCGCGCGCAGCTCGATGGTGAGGCCGTCGGCCAGGCCGTGCGCCTGGTGGAGCTCGCCTCCGAGCCCGGACAGGGCCGCCAGCGCGGCCAGCACCTGCGCCTCGCCGGAGTCCTCGAAACCGGCCTCCCGGACCACCGAGCAGGCCGCCTCGCGGGCACTGCGACCACCGGTGCCGCCCGCCGCCAGCATGGCCAGGGCCACCGTGTACTGGGCGTCGCGGAGCATCCCCGAGAGGCGGACGCTGGTCAGCTGCTCCAGGCTCTGCATGCCGTACCGGCCGTGACAGCTGGTGCACTGGACGCTGCCGATGACCGGCCCGATCGGGAGCACCGGTGTACCGAGGAGACGCAGCCACCGCCGGCCGTGCTGCCGGCGGTAGTTGCGGTCCCCGCCGCACCCTGGGCAGAAGAAGTCACCGAGAACGTCCGTCCGCCAGCGAGGGCGAACACCCCACAACCCTGTCACGGCGCCACTCCCCAGACATGGCAGGCGGCCTGCACAACGATGGGCAGGTCACGCGACCGGACCCCGTGGCCGTCCCACCGACCCCGGATTTCCGGTGGGTCGATGTTGCCACGGTTACCGGCATGTGTCAGTACCCCGAACGGCTTGGGACGCAGAAAAATGTGGCGCAGAACACAGCCTCAATTGGGCTCGGCTCGCCTCCGGGGCGCTTTGATCCGGTGCCGACGGTCGTCGCTTCGTCGATCGCTTCGCTCCTTCCCGCGCTCCTCGCTTTCGGCACCGGCGCGCCCCTTCGGCTCGCTCGCGGGTGGTGGGGGCTGGGGTCGGTGGGGGTGGAGCGGGTTCGTGCAGGTGGGAGGGGGCGGGACCAGGGGTGGTGGGAGTGGTCTCGGGAACGGGAGCGGGCCGCCCCGGAGGGCGGCCCGCTCGGCCGTGCAGGGTTCAGCCGGACGGATTACCCGCGCTGCGCGCGGTTGACGGCGCTGATCATCGCCTTCAGGGAGGCCAGCACGGTGTTGCCGTCGATCCCGACGCCCCACAGCACCTTGCCGTCGACGGCGCACTCGACGTACGCGGCGGCCTGGGCGTCGCCGCCCTCGCTCAGCGCGTGCTCGGCGTAGTCCAGGACGCGGACGTCCACGCCGATGCCGGCCAGCGCGTCGCCGAAGGCGGACACCGGGCCGTTGCCGGTACCGGTCAGCGTGGTCTCCACGCCGTCCACCACGGCCTGGGTGGTCAGCGCGTCGCGGCCGTCCTCGGTGGTCAGGCTGCGCGAGCCGCTCAGCGAGATCCGGCCCCAGGCGTTCTCCGGGGTGGGCAGGTACTCGTCCTGGAAGACCGCCCAGATCGCGGCGGGGGTGACCTCGCCGCCCTCGGTGTCGGTCTTGGCCTGGATGATCCTGGAGAACTCGATCTGCATCCGGCGCGGCAGGTCCAGCTTGTGGTCGTTCTTCAGGACGTACGCGATGCCGCCCTTGCCGGACTGGCTGTTGACCCGGATGACCGCCTCGTAGCTGCGGCCGACGTCCTTCGGGTCGATCGGCAGGTACGGGACGCCCCAGGTGTACTCGCCGACCGGCACGCCGGCCGCCTTGGCGTCGGCCTCCAGGGCGTCGAAGCCCTTCTTGATGGCGTCCTGGTGCGAGCCCGAGAACGAGGTGTAGACCAGGTCGCCCGCGTAGGGGTGGCGCTCCGGCACGCCCATCTGGTTGCAGTACTCGGCGGTGCGGCGGATCTCGTCGATGTCGGAGAAGTCGATCATCGGGTCGACGCCCTGCGAGAACAGGTTCATCCCGACGTTGACCAGGTCCAGGTTGCCGGTCCGCTCGCCCTGGCCGAACAGGCAGCCCTCGACGCGGTCGGCGCCGGCCATGATGGCCAGCTCGGCCGAGGCCACGCCGGTGCCGCGGTCGTTGTGCGGGTGGGTGGACAGCGCGACGAACTCGCGGCGCGACAGGTTGCGCGACATCCACTCGATCTTGTCGGCGTAGACGTTCGGCGTGGAGCGCTCGACCGTGGTCGGCAGGTTCAGGATGATCTCGCGGCCCTCGCCGGGCTGCCAGACGTCCATCACCGCCTCGCAGACCTCCAGGGCGAAGTCCAGCTCGGTGTCGATGAAGATCTCCGGCGAGTACTCGTAGCCGAAGACCGTCTCGTCGCGCAGGATCTTCTCGGCGTACTCCATCACCAGGCGGGTGCCGTCCACGGCGATGCCCTTGATGTCGTCCTTGCTGCCCTTGAAGACCACCCGGCGGAACAGCGGGGAGGTGGCGTTGTACAGGTGGACGGTGGCGCGCGGGGCGCCGACCAGCGACTCCACGGTGCGCTCGATCAGGTCCTCGCGGGCCTGGGTCAGCACCGAGATGGTGACGTCCTCGGGGATCGCGTCCTCGTTGATCAGCGAGCGGACGAACTCGAAGTCGGTGGCGCCGGAGGACGGGAAGCCGACCTCGATCTCCTTGTAGCCCAGCTTCACCAGCAGGTCGAACATCTTGCGCTTGCGGGCCGGCGACATCGGGTCGATCAGCGCCTGGTTGCCGTCGCGCAGGTCGGTGGAGAGCCAGCGCGGTGCCTTGGTGATCACCTTGCTCGGCCAGGTGCGGTCCGGCAGGTCGATGGTCCCGAAGGGTACGTAGCGCCCGTACGGCATGCCCGAGGGCTTCTGCTGGACGGTGGCCGCGGTGATCGGGGTCGGGCGGTCGACGAACGGGCGCCCGGCGGGAATCGACGTGGCGGAGCTCTGCTCGGTCATGGAGTGACTCTCGGCTTCCGTGTGTGGTGCGGGCTGGTCGGGGGTGGTGGACACCCGACTGGCCGGCTGCTGCCGCGACGGCGTTCATACGCGCACAGCACAGTCCCCCGCGGCAAGGGAGCCGGCCTCAGTGGACTACAGGCCCTCGCCGCGGCGGCTAAGAAGAAGCTGCCGGATACGCATGATGTGGACCAGCCTAACCCAGGCCCTCCCCGGGCCGAAGCGCGTCCACGGACTTTTTCACCCCTTGAGACGAACGGTTGCGTGACGGCCTGATGACAAAGCGTCACGTCTGAGTCACCCTTGGCGCCATGACTCCCCTCCCTCCGCGCTGCTCGATCGTCCCGCCGTACGTCCTGGACCGGCTCGCCGAACAGGGCCACGCGGCCGCCGTCCGGTCCCTCGCGCTCGACGCCACGCACCGCGAGGCGCGGCTGCTGGCACCGGTTCCCGTCCCCGGCCCCGGCCGGCCCCGGCGGGTGATCAGCGACGCCCGGCACACCGAGCGACTGCCCGGGCGCACCGTCCGCACCGAGGGCGCGCCGCCCGTCGCCGACCACAGCGTCAACCAGGCCTTCGACGGCCTGGGCGCCACCTACGCGCTCTTCTCCGACGTGTACGGCCGCCCCTCGATCGACGGCGCCGGGATGCGGCTGGACGCCACCGTCCACTACGGCGATCACTACGACAACGCCTTCTGGGACGGCCGGCGGATGGTGTTCGGCGACGGGGACGGCGTGGTGTTCAACGAGTTCACCGCCTGCGTGGACGTCATCGGGCACGAACTCTCCCACGGCGTCACGCAGTTCACCGCCGGGCTGGCCTACCACGACGAGTCCGGCGCGCTCAACGAGTCGCTCTCCGACGTCTTCGGCTCCCTGGTCAAGCAGTACGCCCTGGGGCAGGACGCCGACGAGGCCGACTGGCTGATCGGGGCCGGCCTGCTCGCCCCCGGCGTCCAGGGCGTGGCCCTGCGCTCGATGAAGGCGCCCGGCACCGCGTACGACGACCCGCGGCTCGGCAAGGACCCGCAGCCCGCGCACCTGCGCGACTACGTGCGGACCGCGCAGGACGAGGGCGGCGTGCACATCAACTCCGGCATCCCCAACCACGCCTTCTACCTGCTCGCCACCGCCCTCGGCGGCCAGGCCTGGGAGCGGGCCGGCCGGATCTGGTACGACACCCTGACCACCCACCGGCTCTCCCCCGAGACCGGATTCACGGCCTTCGCCCGGGCCACCGTCGACGCCGCGGCCGCCCGGTACGCGGACGACGTGGTCACCAACACCGTGACCGCGGCCTGGGCCAAGGTGGGCATCAGCGTCGGATGAGGACCTCTTAATGTGAAGCTCTGGGAAATTGACGACGGATCCCAGCCCTGGGTAGCACCATGGACACCATGCGTATCCATGTGACCCGGACCGGCGGCCTCGCGGGCCGCACACGCCAGGCGGAGCTGGACACCGCCGAACGTACGGACGCCCCGCACGTCCACGCCCTGGCCCGCGAGGCCGTGGTAGGCGGGCTGCGCGCGCCCTCGTACGGAGTGCCGGACGGCTTCCACTACGCCATCACCGTCGACGGCCGCACCGTCCACTGCGCCGACCCCAAGCTGACCGACTCCCAGCGCGAACTGGTCTCGCTGGTCCTGCGCGAGGGCGCCTGAGCGACCGCCGGGAGGCGGCTGCGCGCGGGCGCCCCGGGCGCTCCCGGGCACGACGCGGGGCCCGTCCGTCCGGACGGGCCCCGCGGTCGAGATGTCGTCAGAAACCGAGCTTGCGCAGCTGCTTGGGGTCGCGCTGCCAGTCCTTGGCGACCTTGACGTGCAGGTCCAGGTAGACCGGCGTGCCGAGCAGCGCCTCGATGTGCTTGCGGGCGGTGGTGCCGACGTGCTTGAGACGGGCGCCCTTGGCACCGATCACGATGGCCTTCTGGCTCTGCCGCTCGATGTAGACGTTGGCGTGGATGTCCAGCAGCGGGCGGTCCGCGGGGCGGCCCTCGCGCGGGATCATCTCCTCCACGACCACGGCGAGCGAGTGCGGCAGCTCGTCGCGCACGCCCTCCAGGGCGGCCTCGCGGATCAGCTCGGCGACCATGACCTGCTCGGGCTCGTCGGTGAGGTCGCCGTCCGGGTAGAGCGGCGGGCCGGCCGGGAGCAGCGGGGTGAGCAGGTCGGCGAGCAGGCCGACCTGGGTGTCGGCGACCGCGGAGACGGGGACGATCTCGGCCCACTCGATCCCGAGTTCCAGGCCGAGCTGGTGGATGGCGATCAGCTGGGCGGCCAGCGCCTTGGAGTCGACCAGGTCGGTCTTGGTGACGATGGCGACCTTGGGCGTCTTCTTGACCTCGGCGAGCTCCTTGGCGATGAACTTGTCGCCGGGGCCGAGCTTCTGGTCCGCGGGGAAGCAGAAGCCGATCACGTCGACCTCGGCCCAGGTGCTGCGGACCAGGTCGTTGAGGCGCTCGCCGAGCAGCGTGCGGGGCTTGTGCAGGCCGGGGGTGTCGACCAGCACGAGCTGGGCGTCCGGGCGGTGCACGATGCCGCGGACGGTGTGCCGAGTGGTCTGGGGGCGGTCGGAGGTGATCGCGACCTTCGTCCCCACCAGGGCGTTGGTCAGGGTCGACTTGCCCGCGTTGGGGCGGCCGACGAAGCACGCGAAGCCGGATCGGTAGGTGCCGGCCTGGGAGGGGGAAGTAACGCTCATGCGCCCCATTGTCCCTGATCACCAAGGCCGGGACGGACAGGCGGCCGGCGGCCGGCGGGAACGGCCGGCCGGATCTACGCCTTGGGGCCGCCGCCGAGCGACGCCAGGCCGCTGACCAGGACGATGACGAACAGGGCGATGGAGCCGCCCAGCCACCAGGGCGAGCCGGTCTCGTGCCACTTGCCCATGCCCATCACGCTGGCCAGCAGCCCAGCGAAGAACGCCCACGGCCCCATGTTCCCGGCTCCCCCGGTCAGGAGCTCGGCCCACCCCTGAAGCGGAGCTCTCCCGATGAGATTATCCGCCAGGCCGAGGGGGTGGGCGTCCCGTCCGCCCGTCGGTCTCAGCGGGCCTCCGCGGCCACCCGCAGGGCGCCGTCCGGGCCGGCCAGGAGCACCGGGGTGCCGGCGCCGCCGAGGTCGCGTACGGCGGCCAGGTCGGCCTCGGCGGGCTGGGCGGCCTCGGAGACCACGGCCGCCGCCTCCAGGCTGCGGGCGCCACTGGCCACCGCCATCGCCACCGCCGTCTGGAGCGCGCTGAGCTTCAGCGACTCCAGGGCGACCGTCCCGGCGACGTAGGTGCGGCCGTTCTCGTCGCGCACCGCGGCCCCCTCCGCCACGCCGTTGCGGGCGCGGGCGGAGCGGGCCAGGGTGATGATCTTCTTGTCCTCAGGGTCCAGCTCGGTGACATCGCTCATGCCGCAGAGCATAGGCCGCCGTGATCAGCGGGCCGCGGAGCCCTCCGGGATCCGGGACGGGTCCCTGCGGTGCCCGGGCGGGCCCACCGGGATCCGGCCTCCGGCGGCCCCGCCCCGGACCGCCCGGCTCAGTGCCCGATCGGGTTGGGCGGCCCGGGCTTGATGACCTTGACGAGGGCCGGGGGGCCGGACGGCATCGGCCGCTCCTCCCGGTGCCGTTTCTGCCAGTACGGGTTGTCCAGCGGCAGATGGCTGCTGACCCTGCCGTACATCCCGAAGGTGAGCACGACGAAACCGAAGATGAAGGCGAACAGGACGTTCGACATGCGGAAGTTGAGGATGTTCGCGTCCGGGCGGCCGAGCACCGTCAGCCCGTAGAAGCCGGACAGCACGAACAGCGTTCCGACGATCATGTTGAGGGTCGAGGCGAAGTTGCCGCCGACCACGGCGCCGCCCATCAGCACCAGGCCCATCACCACGGACAGCACGCTCAGCGCGCCGTTGGTGGACATCCCCACGACCTCGTCACCCTCGGTCGACAGGAAGCCCGGATGACCGGTCAGCCCGAGTATCCCGAACACCAGCAGGAAGACACCGCCCAGCCCCGCGCTGATCCGGTACACCTGGGCAAGCCGGTGGTCGACGGGCAGTTCGTCTTGCAGTTTCATGGAGACCTCCACCACGGACGTGACGGCGGAAACGCGGCCCTCCCCACGCGGACGGGCGTGCCCGCACCGGATTCCACGCTACTCCTCGCCCACCGGACCGCACGGCGGCCGGTCCTGCACCGCGGTCAGCTCCGCTCGCCCGGGGTCAACGGGGCCTCGTGGAGGTAGAGCGAGCCGCACTGCTGGCAGCAGGGCCGCTCGGTGCTCCCCCAGTCGGTCTCCGGCCGCACCTCGGCGTCGGCGTCGATGGTGCGGCCGCACATGGCCTCGGTCGCGCCGACGGTGCGCGTCACGTGCCAGGTCTTCACGCCGCCGGACCGGCCCCGCGGGCCGTACTCAGCGCGCAACTCATGCGTCATGACCACATGGTGGTGACGCGCCCGTGGAGGGGGCAACTCGGGCTGCGCCTTACGGGGCCGTCAGCGGCCCTCGACCCGCTCGCTCTCCTCGTCGGCGTCCTCGTCCGCCCGGCGGACCGGGGCGGCGACCACGGTGCCGATCCGGTTGCGCCGGCCCGCGGAGCTCTCGGCGGTCAGCAGGATGGCGGAGAGGTCGGTGCCGGCGTCCTCGGGGAGCGGTATCTCGCAGGCCGAACCGGGGATCGGGACCCGGCCGAGGTGCTTGGCCAGCAGGCCGCCGACGGTCTCCACGTCCTCGTCCTCCAGCTCGATGCCGAAGAGGTCGCCGAGGTCCTCGACCAGCAGTCGCGCGGTGATCCGGTACGAGCCGTCGCCGAGATCCTCGACGGGGGCGATCTCCCGGTCGTACTCGTCGGTGATCTCGCCGACGATCTCCTCCAGGATGTCCTCGATGGTGACCAGGCCGGCCGTGCCGCCGTACTCGTCGATCACGATCGCCACGTGCGAGCGCATCTGCTGCATCTCGCGCAGCAGGTCGCCGGCCGGCTTGCTGTCCGGGACGAAGACCGCCGGGCGCATCACACCGCCGACGGGCTCCGACTCGGCGTCACGGTTGATGTGGGTGAGGCGGACGAGGTCCTTGAGGTAGACGATGCCCACCACGTCGTCCTCGTTGTCGCCGACCACCGGGATCCGGGAGAAACCGGAGCGGAGCGCCAGGGTGAGGGCCTGCCGGACGGTCTTGTGGCGCTCGATCATCACCAGGTCGGTGCGCGGCACCATCACCTCGCGCACGATGGTGTCGCCCAGTTCGAAGACCGAGTGCACCATCCGGCGCTCGTCGTCCTCGATCAGGTCGTCCTTCTCGGCCAGGTCGACCAGGGCCCGCAGCTCCGCCTCCGAGGCGAACGGGCCCTCGCGGTAGCCCTTGCCCGGGGTGAGGGCGTTGCCGGTCAGGATCAGCAGCCGCGGGATCGGACCGAGGATCCGGGCCAGCGGCAGCAGCACGAAGGCCGCCGCCGTCACGGTGCTGAGCGGGTGCTGGCGGCCGATCGTGCGGGGCGAGACGCCCACCGCGACGAAGGAGACCAGCACCATCACGCCGAACGCCAGCAGCACCGCCTGCCAGGTCGGCTCCACGTTGCGGACGCAGACCACGGTGACCATGACCGCCGCGGCCATCTCGCTGGCCACCCGGATCAGGGTGGCCAGGTTGAGGTAGCGGATCGGGTCGGAGGCCAGGGTCAGCAGCCGGTCGGCGCCGCGCCGCCCGGCCCGGACGGCCTCCTCCGCGCGGAAGCGCGAGACCCGGGAGATGCCCGCCTCGGCGCAGGCGGCCAGCCACCCGACGCCGGTCAGCAGGACGGCACCGACGATGAAGCTCGTACTCTCGCCACTCACAGTGGATCGGACCCCGCGCTCAGTGGGTGGTGGGGGCGGGCGAGATGCCGCCGAGGCCCCGACCGGCGCGCCAGTCGTCCAGGATCCGCTTCTGGAGCCCGAACATCTCGCGCTCCTCGTCCGGCTCCTCGTGGTCGTAGCCGAGCACGTGCAGCACTCCGTGGACGGTGAGCAGCTGGAGCTCCTCGTCCATGGAGTGCTTCGACGGCGCCGCCTCGCCCTGCTGCTTGGCGACCTCCGGGCAGAGCACGATGTCGCCGAGCAGGCCCTGCGGCAGCTCGTCGCCCTCCTTGCCGGGACGCAGCTCGTCCATCGGGAAGGACATCACGTCGGTGGGGCCCGGGAGGTCCATCCACTGGATGTGGAGTTCCTCCATCGCCGCGCTGTCCACCAGGATCACGGACAGTTCGGACTGCGGATGGATCCGCATCTTGTCCAGGGCGTAGCGGGCGACGTCGAGGATGGAGTCCTCGTCGGCGTCCCAACCGGACTCGTTGGCGATGTCGATCGACATGGAGGGGCTGTTACTCAGCTTTCGGTGCGATGGGACTGGCGGGGCGCCCGGGCCGACGGCTGCTTCACCGTGCGGCGCTGGGCGGGCTTGCGGGCGGGCGGGGTGTTCTCCCCGGCCTCCTGGAGGGCGTCCCAGCGCTCGTACGCGTCCACGATCCGGCCGACCAGCTTGTGGCGGACCACGTCGGTGCTGGTGAGCACGGAGAAGTGGATGTCGGGCACGTCCACCAGGATCTCCTGGACGACCTTGAGACCGCTGCGGGTGCTGCCCGGGAGGTCGATCTGGCTGGTGTCGCCGGTGACCACCACCCGGGAGTTGAAACCGAGGCGGGTGAGGAACATCTTCATCTGCTCGGGCGAGGTGTTCTGGGCCTCGTCCAGGATGATGAAGGCGTCGTTGAGGGTGCGCCCGCGCATGTACGCGAGCGGGGCGACCTCGATGGTGCCGGCGGCCATCAGGCGCGGGATGGAGTCCGGGTCCATCATGTCGTGCAGCGCGTCGTACAGCGGGCGCAGGTACGGGTCGATCTTCTCGTAGAGGGTGCCGGGCAGGAAGCCCAGCCGCTCCCCCGCCTCGACCGCCGGGCGGGTCAGGATGATCCGGTTGACCTCCTTGGCCTGCAGGGCCTGGACGGCCTTGGCCATCGCGAGGTAGGTCTTGCCGGTGCCGGCCGGGCCGAGGCCGAAGACGATCGTGTGCTTGTCGATCGCGTCGACGTAGCGCTGCTGGTTCAGGGTCTTGGGGCGGATCGTCCGGCCGCGGTTGGAGAGGATGTTCGCGGTGAACACCTGGGAGGGCGACGGGTCGTCCGGGTTGTCCCCGGCGTTGCGCAGCATCGCGATCGAACGCTCCACGGCGTCCTCCGTCAGGGGCTGGCCGGTGCGCAGCACCAGCATCATCTCGTTGAAGAGCTCCTGCACGAGGGCGACCTCGGCGCGCTCCCCGGTCGCGGTGACCTCGTTGCCCCGGACGTGGATGTCGGCGGCCGGGAACGACCGCTCGATCACCCGCAGGAGCGAGTCGGTGGCACCCAGCAGGGTGACCATGGGGTGCTTCTCGGGAATGACGATCCTGGCGCTGGCGACCCGCTCGGTGCCGGAGGCCTCCGAAGGCCGCGACTGTCCGTTCGTACGGGTATGTGATGTGTCGCTCATAGGTCGGCGCTGAGGCCTGCCTCATCCCATCCGTGGTCTCGTGGTGCCGCTCGGTCGGTCCGGGGTCACCAGGGTACGCCGCGCGCGTGATCGCTGTGGCGGTGCGGCGCCACCTCCCGGTGGAGGAGTCGCGCACGCTCCCGATGCTCCGGCAGTCGCGGGGCCGATGCGACTGGTTTTCCGGCCGGGTACCGGTCACCGTCCGTCCGGTGGCCGGATCCGACGGTGGTCAACGGCGCGGCGGCACGGGCACCCGGGCGAGGTCCTCGGCGACCACGATCTCGCCGTCGAAGTACGTGCGGGCCTCCGCCAGGTGCCCGGCGAGATCGGGGTAGCGCTGGGAGAAGTGGGTGAGGACGAGGGTCCGCGCGCCCGCCTCGGCGGCGACCTTGGCGGCCTGGCCGGCGGTGAGGTGGCCGTGCTCGCGGGCCAGGTGGGCGTCGGCGTCCAGGAAGGTCGCCTCGATCACCAGCAGGTCGGCGCCCTCGGCGAGCTCCCCGACGCCGTCGCAGAGCCGGGTGTCCATCACGAACGCGAAGCGCTGGCCGGGGCGCGGCTCGCTGACCTCGTCCAGGGTGACGGTCCGGTCGTCCAGCTCGATCGAGCCCTGGTGCTGGAGCCGGCCGACCGCCGGACCGAAGATCCCGAACTCGGCGAGCCGCTCGGGCACCAGCCGGCGGCCGTCGGGCTCGGCGAGCCGGTAGCCGAAGGACTCCACCGGGTGCGAGAGGCGCACCGCGTCCAGCGTGAACCGGGCGCCCGGGACGGGCAGCGGCCCGGCCTCCTCCACCGGGTGCGGGCGCAGCACCGCCGTCTCGTGGAAGGCCGTGGCGTGCCGCAGCCGGTGGAAGAAGACCTCGCCGGAGGCGGGGAAGTAGACGTCCACCGGGTGCGGCACCCGGTCGAGGTTGATCCGCTGGATCACCCCGGCCAGGCCGAGGCAGTGGTCGCCGTGGAAGTGCGTGACGCCGATCCGGGTGATCTGGGTGGCGGACACGCCCGCGTGCAGCATCTGGCGCTGGGTGCCCTCCCCCGGGTCGAACAGCAGGCCCTCGCCGTCCCAGCGGAGCAGGTAGCCGTTGTGGTTGCGGTGCCGGGTGGGCACCTGGCTGGCGGTGCCCAGGACGACGAGCTCGCGTTGCGACACGGGATCAGACCAGGCCCTCGCGCAGCGGCGTGCCGCCGAGCACGTGCACGTGGGCGTGGAAGACGGTCTGGCCGGCCCCGGCGCCGGTGTTGAAGATCAGCCGGTAGCCGGACTCGGCGATCTTCTCGTCGGCGGCCACCTCGCCCGCCTCGACCAGCAGTTCGGCGGCCAGCTCCGGCTCGGCGGCGGCGAGCGCGGCGGCGTTCGGGTAGTGGGCCCTGGGAATGACCAGGATGTGCGTCGGGGCCTGCGGGTTGATGTCCCGGAAGGCGATCGTGCGCTCGTTCTGCCGGACCACCGTCGCCGGGATGTCGCCCGCCACGATCTTGCAGAACAGGCAGTCGGACTGGGGCTCGCCGGCCATCGGTGTCTCCTCGCGAACGTCGGATCGGGAAGCGGCCTCGTCCGGCGGGAGTCGTCGGACGCGGCCCAGGCCGCATGCTAGCCGAGCCGCCCGGCCCCCCGCCGCCACTCGTCGAGGCGCCGGCGGCGGACCACCCGCACCCCGCAGGCCTCCTCCGGCTCCAGCTCGTCGAGCATCAGGCCGATCGGGACGAGCACGTAACCCAGCAGCCAGCGCCTGGTGAGCCGCCAGGTGCCGGGCCGGCTGACGTCCTTGTACCGGATCACCCGCAGGGCCAGCAGGCCCTTGCCCAGGCTGAACCCGGTGAGCCGGGCCAGCACCACCTGGTTGGCGAAGCCGAAGCCGATCACCACCGCGAACAGCAGCCCGAAGTAGCCGCCCGCCGCACCACCGTGCTGCATCGAGGCCTTGGCGGCGGCGAAGCCGGCCACGGCGGCGAAGGAGCCGTCGAGGACGGCGGCCAGGATCCGCAGGCCGTCCCCCGCCTCCACGGGCGCGGGCGGGAGGGGTGCGCCGGGCGCCTGCGGTCCGCCGTACGGCCGGCTCCCCAACGGCTGCGGCGGGTAGGGCCGGTGCGGCGCCGGCGGGTGCGGCTGCTGCGGGTACGGCTGGGGGTTCTGCGGGTGACGGGGGTACAGCTGCCGGGGGTGGGGGTGCTGCGCGGGCTGCTGCGCGTACGGGTTCTCCTGCCCGCCGTACGGGCCCGGCTGCTGCCCGTACGGGCCGGCCGGCGGCTGCGGGTACGGGCCCTGACCGTACGAGCCCTGCGGGTACCCCTGTGCCATCTCGCTGCCCCCGTCACGTGGTGATCATGGATCAGCCACGCATCCTAGTGTCCTGACCGGCGTCCGCCCGGCGGGTGAACCTGATCCCGCCCGCCGGACCGCCGGGCGGCACCGTGGCGCGAATACAGCCCCGGCAGCGCCCGCGGGGTCGTCGCCGCGGTC